>NZ_JBHUSF010000090.1:0-28753 GCF_042673295.1 Rhodococcus sp. NPDC057014 | reverse complement strand
CTTCGTGCGGCTCCGCCGCCTACTGCTTCTGCGCGAGCGCGGTGATCCAGTCGACGATCTTCTCGCTCTCCCAGTACCAGGGGTCGTTCGGGTTGTTGTTCCAGTAGAACAGGTGCTGAATGAAGCCGAGGAAGATGTACGGCTTGATCACGAGTTCGAAGACGTCCCGGTTGTCCTCGACGAACCCGGGGCCCTCTTTTGCGAGCTTCGCCTTCACGACGTCGGAACCGGGGCCCATCGCCCAGTTCAGCGCCTCGACCATCTGCTCCTGCGACACCTGCGTGTTCCGGTCCGGTCCGTCGGGGTCGTAGGTCCGGTCGGCCACCGTGCGCAGGACGTCGAGGAAGGACTCGTCGGAGGCGAACCAGTCGTCGTGGGTGACGATGTGCACGATCGACCGCGCCGCCATGTTCGTCACCGCGTTCGCGAAGTCGGAGACGGTCTGGCCCGGGTTCAGCAGGGTGAAGTGCAGCTGCCCCAGCACACCGAGCGCCAACTCGAGGACGGCGATCTCCTGCGGCGCGTCGCACGCGATGTCGTAGGGGCGGCACGCGTAGATGATCTTGCCGTCGAGGGCGCCGTAGTCGGCCGGCTCGGAAGACATGAATCCGCCTCCGGGAGGGCCCGGTTCGCCCAGCGACGGGGTGCCCGCCGGGCGGTACGGGTCGCCGACCAGCGCGACACCGGCGATGTCGTCGGCGGTAACCAGAGAATTGCTGTCCCGGTGTCCGAGTTCGCGCGACACCCGTTCGACGACCTCCGCGCCGACGCTGTAACCGAGCAGCACGTACTCGGTGCCGTCGCCGCACTTCGCCTTGCTCTCGTCGAGGATCCTGTTCGTCGACGCCACACCGGCAGCCATCGAATCCTGGTATGTCGGAACAGGTTGCAGCAGACCGAGACCGTACGTGGACGGGTAGGGCACGTACATCCACCCCACCGTCCCCGGCTCGTCCGCGTTCGCCTCGCCGGCCGGCACCGTCACGTTGCCCACCCAGTTCGACCACAGCTGACGGTTCTCGTCAGCCAGAGGGTTGCGGTCCGCCGTCGAGTCGGTAGCACCGGACACCGCGACGATCATGACGTCGGGGCAGTCGGCGGCGTAGTTGTTCGGATCGACACGGTCGGTGTCGTCTTTCCCCGAACCGGCGCTTCCCGACCCTGCACTGCCGGAGTCCGGGGCCGCGACGGCCAGGCCGGGAGCGCCGAACGCGGACACGGTGAGCAGCAGAACCGTCGCCGTGATCGCGGCTCGCGCCAGGCCGGGGAGGGCGGGGCTGGATCGACGCATGGGACCTCCGGGAGGAGCGGGAGACGAGACGACGGCATGAGGATATCCGGAACCGACCGGGTGGTCGCCTTCGAGAAACCGTAGCCGCAGAGACGGTAAGCCGCCTCCCGTTTCGACCGTTCGACGGGTTCGGTTTAGGATGTCACCGTGGTTATCTTCTTCGAGGTACTTCTTGTCCTTGCCGCCGTGTTGATCACGTGGTTCTCGCTCTACACGATCTACCGCCTGGTCACCGACGAGTCGTGAGTCAAACCCCGGACGCAGGCGCAGATCCGCCTTCCGAGCACCCGACTATCAGCGAGCCCGCTGGGGACTCCCCCACCGTGCGTCGTGGTAGCGGTGACGCAGCCGTCGCGGACGCCATCGAGCGTTCCAAGACGACGGCGTCGCGGAACATCCCGCAGCTTCCGGACCTTCCGCTGCCCGAGGACACCGCGAATCTGCGCCTCGGCCCGGATCTGAACAACGAACTTCTCGCGGTCCTGCCGCTCGTGGGTGTCTGGCGCGGTGAAGGGGAAGGCCACGACCCCGACACCGGCGACTACCCCTTCGGGCAGCAGATCATCGTCTCCCACAACGGGGGCAACTACCTCAAGTGGGAATCGCAGACCTGGGTTCTCGACGCCGACGGCGAGTACGTGCGCCCCGACCTCCACGAGACCGGCTTCTGGCGGATCAGCGGAGACGGCATCCCCGGCAGCACCAACGAGGAAGTCGTCGAACTCCTTCTCACCCACAGCTCCGGCATCGTCGAACTCTTCTACGGGCGCGCCCTCACGCAATCGTCGTGGGAACTCGCGACCGACGTCGTGATCCGCAGCACGTCCGGTGTTCTCGTCGGCGGCGCCAAACGTCTCTACGGCATCGTCGAGGGCGGCGACCTCGCGTACGTCGAGGAACGCATCATCGCCGACGGCGAGCTGCGCCCCCATCTCTCCGCGCGGCTGTCCCGCTACGTTGGCTGACTGCGGCTCCGCCGCCCGTGAGTACTTATTAACCACGGGCCGTTAACAAGTACTCACGGCTCGGGTTATCCACAACCTGCCATTCATCCACAGGCCAGTTTGAAATCGGGCCTTCTGGGGCTTTTCCTGTCGGCCGGGTTCCGCACCGTCGCGTCCATGACACCTGCGACGATCGACTTCAAACCCGAGTTCCAACGTGTCCTCGACCACCAGCACGGCCTCGTCACGGCCCGGCAACTGCGTGGGCTGGGCATCACGACCCGGCAGATCCAGCACATGGTGGAGTCGGGCCAGTGGTCGGCGGTTCTGCACGGCGTCTACGCCGTCACCAACGGACCCCTCGATCGGCCGATGATGCTGTGGGCGGCGCTGCTGTTCGGTGGTCCCCGCGCGATTCTCAGCCACCGGACCGCGGCCGAGGAGTGGGCGCTGGTGCGCATCGATCCCGAGGGTCCGATCCACGTCACCGTGCCCTACGGATTGTCCGCGGAGCACCAGGGGCCGACGTATCGCAAGGTCGGACGGCGATCCGACCGCCTGGTTCCCCGCGAGGGCGATCTTCTGCACCCCGGGGTCGTGGTGCACCGGTCCCGCGCGCACGCCCACATCCTCGTCCCGACGCTCCAGCCGCGAACGTCCCTGGCCGACACCGTCGTCGATCTGGCTGTCACGGAGCCGTCGGCGCCGGCGGCCGCGCGAGTCGTCGTGGCGGCTGTCACCGGCAGCAACGTGTCGGTACACGCGCTGCTCCGACGGATCGAGCAGCGTCCGCCGCGCAGATACCGCAGGGCTCTGACCGACGCGCTGACGGGCGTCTCCAGCGGAGTCCAGTCGATTCTGGAGTACCGGTACGCCGTCGACGTCGAACTCGCCTACGGACTGCCGGCCGCCCGGCGACAGTCGCCTGCGCTCGTGGACGGGCACACCCTCTACGAGGACGTGGACTACTCGGACAGCGGCGTTCGGCTGCTCGTGCGGCTGGACGGACTGCGGTACCACGCGTCGAGGTCGGTGGCCTTACGCGACCGGCGTCGCGGCAATGCGGCGGAACTGGCGGGCAAGGCCACGCTGGTCTACGGCTGGGAGGAGGTGACGCGACGCTCGTGTGAGGTCGCGGCGGAGGTGCGGACGGTGCTCGAGCGGGGTGGCTGGAGTGGGTCGAACCCGTGCCCGCGATGCCGTGAGTACTTGTTAACCGCCGGCGGTTAAGAAGTACTCACGGGCGCGAAGCGCACAACGGCCCCCGAGCCTTCCGGTGCTGGTGCACCGGGTCCGATCTGGACCAGACCGGGGGCTCGGGGGCCGGGTAGCTGCCTGGGATTCGCTCGCCGCTCGCGCGGTCAGTGAATTCCGTCAGCGGTAGCGGCTAGCTGGCAGCCACCTCACGTGTCCGTCTGTCATTCAATTTCAGACCACCTCCTTCCTCGTGTACTCAAGAACGTACGCCCCACTCACGGAGTCGGCAACGCATTTTCGCTCTCAGCTTTCTCCACCCGTATCACCAGGTCAGCGCTGGTATCCTGCGGAAGCTGGTGGGTGACGACCACGACGGTGCGCTGCGCGGAGACCAGTCCGCCGTCGCGTGCGAGCAGTCTCCGCAGCAGGTCGGCGCCCGCGTCGGCGTCGAGGTGTTCGGTCGGTTCGTCCAGCAGCAGCACCCGAGCGGGCGACAGCAGCGCCCTGGCGAGGAGCAGTCGGCGACGCTGCCCGCCGGACACCGCCCGGGCACCGCCGGCGAGGGTCGTGTGCACGCCCTCCGGCAGCCCCGCCACCCAGTCCCCGAGCCCGACCGACTCCAGGACGGTCACCGCCGCCGCGGCATCCAGGTCGCCGCGCGCAACGCGCATGTTCTCGAGCACCGACGTGTCGAAGAGGTGCGCGTCCTCCGCGAAGAACCCGACGTTCCGGCGCAGCGCCTCGGACCTGATCTGGTGGAGGTCGATCCCGTCGATCCGGACCGTCCCCGAGACGGGTGGGAGCAACCCGGCGAGCGTCATCAGGGTGGTGGTCTTCCCGGACCCGCTGCCCCCGACGATCGCGACCCGGGCACCCGGCCGCAGGTCGAGGTCGAGCGAGGCGGTGATCTGCCCTCCGGGCCAGCCGCACCGCAGGTCCTTCGCGACCACTTCCGCCGGTCCGTCGAGGTCCCGGTCTCCGGGGTGCGGATCCGCGACGGCGGCGTCGAGCACGGCGAGGATGCGGCGGGACGCGATACGGGCCCGCGTCAGCGCGACCGCTGCGGCGGGCAGTGCCGCGGTGGCCTCGAACGCGGACAGCGGCAGCAGCACGAGGATGCCCATCGCCATCGGGCTCATGGTCCCCGACGAGTACAGGTCCATGCCGATGATCAGGGACGCGATGACGCTCACCCCCACGGCCAGCGGTGTGGCGGCGTCCGCGAACGCGCTGGGTGCGGCGGCGCGGTCGGTGGCCGAGACCGCGGCGTGCTCCGCGTCGACGGCCCGCGACACGGCGCGGTCGAGGCGGCCTGCCACGCGCAGTTCCGCGGCGTGATCGAGGGCGGTGACGGCGTCCTCGCTGAACCGGGCGCGCGCCTGCGCCCCCGACGTCTCGGCGAGGCGGGCGGCCCGCGCGGACAACCAGGGCGCCGCGACCCCCGACACCGCGAGCGCGACCGCGAGCACGAGCGCCGCGGCCGGCGAGATCACCGCGAGGATGCCGACGGCGGCCACGGCCAGGACGACGGCCACGGCGATCGGGACGAGGGCGCGGACCACGACGTCCCCCAAGGTGTCGACGTCGGCACCGGTGCGCGCGAGGAGTTCGCCGCGGCGCAGTCCGGCCGCGGCCGCGGGGTCTCCGTCGGCGAGCCGCTGGTACAGCCGGGTGCGGGCGGACGTGGTGCCGCGCAGGGCCGTGTCGTGGGTGGCCAGCCGCTCGAGGTAGCGGAAGACGCCGCGGGAGATGCCCAGAGCCCGCACCGCCACGACGGCCACGCTGAGGTCGAGGACGGGTGGCATCTGCCATGCCCTCGTGATCAACCAGGCCGACAGCGCCGCCAGCGCGAGGGCACTGCCCAGGGTCGCGACTCCGGCGGCGACGGCCCTCGCCACCCGCCCCGGTTGCAGGTCGAGGAGCGGCAGCGCCCGGAGCAGCGGGTCACGCGACATCGGCGCTCACCTCGATCACCCGGTCGGCGGCGGCGAGCACGGCCGGGCGATGCCCCACCATCACGACCGTCCGGCCGGCGACGGCCAGGCTGCGGAGGGAATCGAGCACGGTCCGCTCCGACGCGTCGTCGAGGTGTGCGGTGGGCTCGTCGAGCACCAGGACCGGACGCCGGGTGGCCAGCACCCGGGTCAGTGCGAGCCGTTGCCGCTGTCCGAGCGACAGTCCCGTTCCCCCGGAACCGACACTCGTGTTCCAGCCGTCGGGGAGTTCGGCGAGGACCTCGTCGAAACCCGTGGCCGCGCAGGCCTGTTCGAGGTCGACGACGTCGCCGATGAGCCGGAGGTTCTCGTCGAGGGTGCCGGGAACGAGGACGGGGTGCTGCGGCAGCCACGCCACCTGCGACCACCACGCGGACCGGTCGAGCGAACTCACGGGGACGCCCGCGACCCGCACCTGTCCGCCCGCGGGTTCGACGAGGCCGAGGAGCGCGTGCACCGCAGTCGATTTCCCGGACCCGTTGGGTCCGGTCAGCACGGTCACCGCGCCGGGTTCGACGGTCCCGGACAGTCCGTGCGGCGCCAGGCCGCGGCGCGACGCGACGTCCACGTCGTCGAACTCGAGGCGCGCCCCGGTGGCGTCCACCACGACCGCACCGTCGGCCGGGTCGGGACGATCGGCATCGATGACCGCGAAGGCCCTGCTCGCGGCGGCCATTCCGTCCTCGGCGGCGTGGAACTGGGTTCCGACCATCCGCAGCGGGAGGTACACCTCGGGGGCGAGGATCAGTGCCACGATCCCGGCTTCGAGTTCCATGCCCCCGTAGACCAGCCGGAGCCCGATGCTCACGGCAACGAGCGCGACGCAGAGGGTGGCGAGCAGTTCCAGCACCATCGAGGAGAGGAACGCCACCCGCAGCGCCGACATCGTGGTGCGGCGGTGTGCGTCGCCGAGTTCGCGCACCCGCGTCGCCGGGCCCTGCTCGCGGCCGAGGGCGCGGAGCGTGGGCAGGCCGGCCAGCAGGTCGAGCAGTTGCGAGGACAGCGTGGTCATCGCGGTCAGCGTCTTGACGGCCTTGCCCCTGGTGAGCAGGCCGATGAGGATCATGAAGACCGGGATGAGCGGCAGCGTGACGACGATGATGGCCGCCGATGTCAGATCCTGGAATGCGATGACCGCCAACGTCGCCGGCGTGAGTGTGCCCGCGAGGACCAGGGCGGGGAGATACCCGGTGAGGTACGGCACGAGTCCGTCGATGCCGCGGGTGAGGACGGTCGCGATCTCGTCGCGCCGCGGGTCGAGTGCGCGCGGCCGCATCCGGGTCGCGACACCGAGCACCTCGCCCTTCAGTTCCGCCACGACCCGCGACGCGGACCGGTGCGCGAACCGGGACTGCGTCCAGGTGCCGAGCACCCGGATCCCCACCGCGGCCGCGAGGACCGTCAGTTCGGTGGACCACCGCCCGAGGTCGGTGGCGTCGTCGACGATGACGCCACCGAGCACCCGGCCGATCACGATCGCCGACACGATGACCATCGCGACGTTGACGATCGACAGGCCGACCGTGAGGACGAGATACCCGCGGGCCGCCGCCGAGTACCGCCACAGGCGGGGATCGACGGGGCGCCGGGAACCACGCTCCCCGGCGGGGCGGGGTGCGTCGCCGACCGCTGTGCTCATCTGCGCTCGAGCGGGAGACCGATCGACGGCGGGATGTGCTTGGTCGAGATCCGTTGACGGAACACCCAGTACGTCCAGCCCTGGTAGATCAGCACCACCGGGGTGAGGAAGGCGGCGGCCCACGTCATCACCTTCAGCGTGTACGGGCTCGACGACGCGTTCTCGATCGTCAGGCTGTACGCAGCGTCCAGTGTGGACGGCATGACGTCGGGGAACAGCGAACCGAACAGCAGGGCCACGGTGCCGATGACGGCGATCGACGTGAGCGCGAACGCCCACCCCTCACGTTCGACGCGGGTCAACGCGACGACCCCGAGGAGGGCGGCGGCCGCGGCCACCACGAGGACCCACGTCCAGCCCGTGCCGTACGCCAACTGTGTCCACAGCACGAACGCGCCTGCCACCGGAACGGCGGGGATCGCCAGCCGGGACGCCAGTTCGACGGCGTCCGTGCGCACTTCGTCGGCCGTCTTCAGGGCGAGGAACACCGCGCCGTGCAGCGCGAACACGAGCGCGGTCGTCAGACCGCCCAGCAGCGCATACGGATTGAGCAGGTCGAAGAGGCCGGAGGTGACCTGCTTGTCGGCGTCGATGTCGACGCCTCGCACGATGTTCGCGAACGCGACGCCCCACAGCACCGCGGGCACCCAGGACCCGAAGACGATGCCCCAGTCGCAGCGCCGGCGCCAGGTGTCGTCGTCGATCTTGCCGCGGTACTCGATGGCGCAGATCCGGACGATGAGGGCGACGAGGATGATCAGCAGCGGCAGGTAGAAGCCGGAGAACAGGGTGGCGTACCACTCGGGGAACGCCGCGAACAGGGCTCCGCCGCCGGTGATGAGCCACACCTCGTTGCCGTCCCACACGGGGCCGATCGTGTTGAGCACCACCCGCCGCCGCGTGTCCCCGTCCGGGTCCTTGCGCCTGCCCAGCACCGGCATGAGCATGCCGACGCCGAAATCGAATCCCTCGAGGACGAAGTACCCGATGAAGAGCACCGCGATCAGGATGAACCACACTTCTTGAAGTCCCATGACCGTCTCCCCTAGTACGCGAACGAGAGTTGCTCGGGCTTGCCCGGTTCTTCGGGCTCGTCGTGGCCGTCACCCGGTGGATGCGCGTCGTGTTCGAGCGGTCCCTCCACCGTGTAGCGGCGGATCAGCGTGAACCACACGACGGCCAGGGCACCGTAGACCACGGTGAACGTGATGAGCGACACCCACACGGTCCATGCCGAATGATGCGAGACACCTTGGTCGACAGTCAGTCTGATCATGTCGACACCGGTCGGGTTGGGTGCCACGACCCACGGCTGGCGGCCCATCTCGGTGAACACCCAGCCCGCGCTGTTGCCGAGGAACGGCGTCGGGATGACCGCGATCGACAACCAGCCGAACCATTTCTTGTCCGGGACGCGACCGCCGCGGGTCATCCACAAGCCGACGACGGCGAGCAGGGCCGACCCGGCAGCCCAGCCGATCATCGCGCGGAACGTCCAGTAGGTGACGAACAGGTTGGGCTTGTAGTTGCCGGGTCCGTACAGCTCCTCGTAGCGGGCCTGGATCTCGGTGACGCCCTCGACGGTGGAGTCGAACGTTCCGTCGGCCAGGAACGAGGTGAGTCCGGGAATCTTGATGAGCTGGGTGATGCTCTCGCAGTTGTTCTGGGTGCCGACGGTGAGGATGGAGAAATCGGCACCGGTTTCGGTGTGGCACAGCGATTCGGCCGACGCCATCTTCATGGGCTGCTGTTCGAACATCAGCTTGCCCTGGATGTCTCCGGTGATCGCGAGTCCGACGCCGGAGGCGACCATCACCCACAGCGCGAGGATCGTGACCGGACGGAACATCGTCCTCGCGGTCTCCTCGTGCTTCTTCGCCACCTCCGGTTCGGTGGCGTCCTTCGCCCTGCGCATGCTGCGCACCATCCACCAGCCGCCGACGCCGGCCACGAACGTGCCCGCGGTGAGGAATGCCCCGGACACGACGTGCGGGAAGGCCGCGAGGGCGGTGTTGTTGGTGAGCAGCGCCCAGATGCTCGTGAGCTCTGCGCGCCCGGTCTCGGGGTTGTAGATCGCTCCGACCGGGTGCTGCATGAACGAGTTGGCGGCGATGATGAAGAACGCGGACGCGTTCACACCGATCGCGACGAGCCAGATGGTGGCGAGGTGGACGAGTTTGGGCAGCCTGCCCCAACCGAAGATCCAGAGCCCGAGGAACGTCGACTCGAGGAAGAACGCGACCAGGCCTTCGAGGGCGAGGGGGGCGCCGAACACGTCGCCGACGAATCGCGAGTACTCGCTCCAGTTCATCCCGAACTGGAATTCCTGCACGATGCCGGTGGCGACGCCGAGCGCGAAGTTGATCAGGAAGAGCTTCCCGAAGAACTTGGTGAGTCGATACCAGTGGGTTTTACCGGTGACCACCCACATCGTCTGCATGACGGCGATGAGCGGGGCGAGCCCGATCGTCAGCGGAACGAGGATGAAGTGATAGACGGTGGTTATGCCGAACTGCCACCGGGAGACGTCCAAGGCATCCATGGCTACTCCGAAACTGGGCCCGTAGGACAGGCTTCAGGGCCGGAGCGTGGGCTTCCGCCCGACCCTTGAAAACAACGTACTGCGGGGTCGTTTCCCCCGCAGGACTTTGCTACTACGAAATGTAGTAGACCTGTCAAGCCTCCGCGGACTCGGCTCCCGACGTCTCGACCGCGAGGTCGACCAGCTCCACGATCTCGTCGGCGAGGGGCGCGTCCGGCAGCGCGAGGCCGTCGATCTTGCGCACCCGGGCAGCCATGGTGATGCTGGAGATGAGCCAAACACCTTCCGCCGTAATGAGATCCGCCGGACGCAGCGCCGCGTACTCGCAGCGGAACCCCTTGCCGGACGCCACCTCGTAGAGGGCCTGCTGGGTGGTGCCCGGCAGAATTCCGTGCTCCGGCGGCGGCGTCAGGAGCGTCTTCTCGCGGGCGATGACCACCGTGGAACGTGGCCCTTCCAACACGTTGCCCTCACTACTGACGAAGATCACATCGTCGGCCCCGAACGTGGCCGCGTACCGCAGGGCGGCCATGTTCGTGGCATACGACAAGGTCTTCGCCCCGAGCAGCTGCCACGGCGCGCTCGCCGACAGATCCACCGAATAGCCCCGGGCCAGTGTGAGTACCGACACTCCGTCGCGCCGCGCGGCCAGGATCCGGTCGGAGACCGGCCCGACGGTGACGAAGGCGGTCGCGTCGCCGCCGGACTCCCGGCCGCGGCTGAGCACGAGGCGCATCGCGCCCTCCCGCTCGGACCCCCACTCCTCGACCGCCAACTCCAACGCCAACCGCCAGTCGTCCAGGTCCTGCACCGGCAGGCCGAGGGCCCGCGCCGACGCGACCAGTCGAGTGAGGTGCGGCTCCACCTTCAGTGCACGACCGCCGCGCACCAACAGCGTCTCGAAGACACCGTCACCGCGCACCACCGCCAGATCGTCCGCGTGCAGCAGCGGGGCATCCGCGTCGCGCACCTCGTGGTCCAGTGTCACCAGCACTCGATCAGACATGAGACCCAGCCTATCGACCCTGCTGACCGCCACCCGAGGTCCATGGTCCCTAGACTGGGTTCGTGGTCGACAAACTGCCCGTCTCACCCAGTCCACTCGTCACGGCCCCTGGTGCGGTCCCCGCGCCCGAAGGCTCCCCCGACGCCGGCGTCGCCTGGCACCACGGCGATCCGCTCGGCGAACAACGCAGCGCCGAGCGTTCCGCGGTGGTCGTCGACCGCTCCCACCGGTTCGTCATCGCGATCAGCGGACCCGAACGACTCACCTGGCTGCACACCATCTCCAGCCAGCACGTCGCCGCGCTCGCCGACGGCTCGAGCGCCGAGAACCTCAGCCTCGACGTCAACGGCCGCGTCGAACACCACTTCGTCCAGACCGACCTCGACGGCGTCACCTGGATCGACACCGAAGCCGACCGCGGACCCGACCTTCTCTCGTTCCTCACCAAAATGGTGTTCTGGTCCAAGGCCGAGCCCCGCGACGGCAACGAACTCGCCGTCCTCAGTGTGATCGGCCCCGACGCCACGGCCGTCCTCGACGCCGCCGGGGTCGCCGTGCCCGCCGAGCCGTATGCCGCGGCCGCAGTGGCCGGCGGCGGTTTCGTCCGCCGCATGCCGTGGCCGACCGCCGACTCCTTCGACCTGCTGGTCCCGCGGGAAGGCCTCGCGACGTGGTGGGGCCGGCTCACCTCCGCCGGCGCCGCCCCCGCCGGAACGTGGGCGTTCGAGGCACTCCGGGTGGCTGCCGTGCGTCCCCGGATCGGGCTCGACACCGACGACCGCACCATCCCGCACGAGGTCCGCTGGATCGGCGGTCCCGCCGAGCACGGCGCCGTCCACCTCGAGAAGGGCTGCTACCGCGGTCAGGAGACCGTCGCCCGCGTCCACAACCTCGGCAAACCGCCGCGGCACCTGGTCCTGCTGCACCTCGACGGCAGCGCCGAGGGCAGGCCGGAACCGGGTGACCCGGTGACGGCGGGCGGCCGCGCGGTCGGACGGATCGGCACGGTGATCGACCACCACGAACTCGGCCCCATCGCGCTGGCCCTCGTCAAACGGTCCGTCCCCACCGACACCGAATTGGTGACCGGCCCGTGCGCGGCGTCCATCGACCCCGACTCCGTACCCGTCGACGACGCGGTCCAGGCGGGCCGCGCCGCCGTCGACCGGCTCCGCGGCCGGTGAGCGGGACGACCGCGGCGGCCGGCGAGGTGCTGGCCGTCTGCGTGCTGCACACCGAACGCGACAGCGGCACCCGGCGGGTGACCCGCACGGCGATCGACAAGCGACCCGTCGACGGCCCGGTGTCCGTCACGACCGCCGGACTGGCCGGCGACCGTGTCTGCGACACCGAATACCACGGCGGGCCGTTCAAGGCCGTCTACGCGTACCAGGAGGACGAGGCACAGCGCTGGGCGACGGAACTCGGCCGGGAACTGCCCCCGGGATGGTTCGGCGAGAACCTCCGCCTGGACGGCATCGCCGCGAGCGACGCCGTGATCGGCGAGCGCTGGCGGATCGGCTCCACCGAACTGGAGGTGTCCGGCCCGCGAACACCGTGCGGCACGTTCGGCGTGTGGGCCGCCGAGCCGCGGTGGGTCAAGCGGTTCTCCGAACGCGGCGACACGGGCGCCTACCTGCGGGTGGTGACCGAGGGGTCGATCACCGCAGGCGACGCCGTCCACCGCATCCACGTGCCCGGGCACGGCGTCACCGTCCGCGATCTGTTCACCGGCCGCGACCCGGAACAATTCGTGGCTCTACTCGAACAGCAGGAGAACCTCGCTCCGACCGTCGCGGACAAGGCCCGCCGACGGATCGCCGGACTGGAAGTGCAGGTCACGTATTGAGCATCGAACTGGTCGAGGTCGTCCGTTCCGGATTCCGTGAGTGCGTCCACCGCGGTTCGGCGGTGATTCTGAGCGCGGACGGCGAGATCGCGCTCGCCCTCGGCGAGGTGCACACGCCGATCTACCCGCGGTCGTCGAACAAGCCGTGGCAGGCCGTGACGATGCTGAGGAACGGCTTCGAACCGACCAGTTCCGAAGAACTCGCGATCGCGACCGCATCCCACGAGGGCGAGTCGGACCACATCGAACTCGTCGAGCGGCTGCTCGCCCGGTACGGCCTCGACGAGGATCAGCTCCGGTGCCCCGCGGATCTACCCTCCAACGAGCTCGCCCGGGCCGAACTGCTGGCCGCCGGAGAACTCCCCCGCCCCGTGTACATGAATTGCTCCGGCAAGCACGCGGCGATGCTGGCCACCTGCCTGACCGCCGACTGGCCCCTGGACAGCTACCTGGAGCCGACGCATCCCCTGCAACTCGCGGTGGTCGAGACACTCGGCTCGATCAGCGGCGACGTCGACGCCGAACTCGGCATCGACGGATGCGGGCTGCCGATCGTCCCGCTGTCGCTGACGCACCTGGCGCGGGCGTTCGCGCGGCTCGTCACCGCCGAACCCGGATCCCCCGAACTCGCCGTCGCCGACGCCGTCCGCGAGCACCCCTATCTCGTCTCGGGTACCGGAAAGGACGACGCGCGCCTGATGCCGGTCGTACCCGGGCTGATGACGAAGGCCGGCGCCGACGGGGTCTACGCGGGCGCTCTCCCCGACGGCTCGGCGTTCGCGCTGAAGATCGACGACGGTCACGAACGGGCCCGGTTGCCCCTCGCCGCAGCACTTCTCCACCGGATGGGCGCCGAATGGACCGAGGATCTGGCGGCCCTCGCATCGCAGCCCGTGCTCGGCGGCGGCGTCCGGGTGGGGACGGTCCGGGCAATTCCGGGAGTGTTCTGAAGTCGAAATACCGGCATCGGGGCAGCTCGCGACCTCGATGAGACTAAACAGACACCTGTTCGGGGTGTGGATGGAAGCGCGAGGGACTTTTCCACGCTAGAGTGTGGGGCAGGAACTTACACACTCAAACGGGGCCGCCAAATTCCCCAGGCCGCCCCGCGAAAGCGCGAGGGGGTCAGCCATGGGCCGCGGCCGGGCTAAGGCAAAGCAGACCAAGGTTGCACGCGAGCTGAAGTACAGCGTACCGACCACGGATTTTGACAGCCTGCAACGAGAGCTCTCAGGTGGGTCGTCCAACTCGCATCGGGACGAGGTCTTCGCTGACCAGCGTGCCGACAGGGAGGGTCACTCCCGGGAGGACGACGACGACTGGCGGCGCTGAGATCTGAAGACACAGAAATGAGGGGGAGCCGATACCGGCTCCCCCTCATTTCCACATCTTCAGCCGGTCGGGGCCACTAGCTCGCCCCGTTCCGACCGACGGCGTCCGACCCTCAGAACCTCGGGTGATCGCCGGCGAGAATCGCGCGCTCGGCGGACACGTCGTGCGACTTCTTGATGCTGCCCAGCGTCCAGCAGTCGATGTGCCGCGCCGTCAGGACGGCCAGTGCACGATCGACGTCCTCGGGCGCCACGATCGCGACCATGCCGACGCCCATGTTGAACGTCTGCTCCATCTCGGCCCGCTCAACGCGTCCGCGCTGCGCGATCATCGCGAAGATCGGAGCGGGGCTCCACGTGCCGCGGTCGAGTTCGGCAACCAGGCCCTTCGGCATGACCCGCGCGAGGTTGTTGGCCAGTCCACCACCGGTGACGTGGCAGAACGTGCGCACGTCGGTCTCGGCGGCCAGCGCCAGGCAGTCCTTGGCGTAGATCTTCGTGGGCTCGAGCATCTCCTCACCCAGGGTGCGGCCGAACTCGTCGACGTGCGCCGTCAGGCTCATGTGATCGATCTCGAGCAGCACCTTGCGGGCCAGCGAGTAACCGTTGGAATGCAGACCGGACGAACCCATCGCGATCACGACGTCGCCGGGACGGACCCGGTCGGGGCCCAGCACCTGATCGGCCTCGACCACGCCGACACCGGTCGCGGACAGGTCGTAGTCGCCGTCCGCCATCACGCCGGGGTGCTCGGCCGTCTCGCCACCGAGCAGCGCGCACCCGGCCTGGATGCAGCCTTCGGCGATGCCGCTGACGAGTTCGGCGACCCGCTCCGGGACGACCCGCCCGACGGCGATGTAGTCCTGCAGGAACAGCGGCTCGGCGCCGCAGACGACGAGGTCGTCGACGACCATCGCGACCAGGTCGAGGCCCACGGTGTCGTGCTTGTCGAGTGCCTGGGCGACGGCGAGCTTGGTGCCCACACCGTCCGTGGACGCCGCGAGCAGCGGCTCCTTGTAGTCACCCTTGAGCGAGAACAGTCCCGCGAATCCACCGAGACCACCGAGAACCTCGGGACGGCTGGCGCGCTTGGCCAAGGGAGCGAAGAGTTCCACCGCCCGATCGCCTGCGGCGATGTCCACTCCTGCGGCGGCGTAGGACGCGCCAGGGCGACTTGTCGGATCCTCGGTCATGTGGTTGTTACTCCAGCCTTCTGTTGCTCGTCAAAATCGTGTCGGTCGGGCAATCGAGTGCTGTGATTGCGTCCTTACGGTACCGGAGTACGTTCTCCGGCCGGCTCCCGATGTACCGGCCTACGGCCGACTGAGGGCGTTCGCGTTGTCGTTCTCCCGCGTCGCGGGACCGCCTGCCGCGCTCTCGAGCATTCCCTCGAGAACGTTCTTTCCGATCGACGTCTCCGTCGGGAGCGCGATGGGGTACGTGCCGTCGAAGCAGGCCGCGCACAGTCGTGACGCCGGCTGTTCGGTGGCCGCGATCATGCCGTCGATGGAGATGTAGCCGAGGGTGTCGGCGCCGATGGAGCGGCGCACCCCTTCGAGCATCTCGTCGAAGCTGCCGGGCTCGCCGCTGCCGCCCGCACCGTTGGCGATCAACTCGGCCGGGGAGGCGAAGTCGATGCCGTAGAAGCAGGGCCACTTGACCGGCGGCGACGCGATCCGGACGTGGATCTCCAGGGCGCCTGCCTCGCGGAGCATCCGGATGAGCGCGCGCTGGGTGTTGCCGCGGACGATCGAATCGTCCACCACCACGAGGCGCTTGCCGCGGATGACTTCCTTCAGCGGGTTGAGTTTGAGGCGGATACCGAGCTGGCGGATCGTCTGCGAGGGCTGGATGAAGGTGCGGCCCACGTAGGCGTTCTTCATCAGACCCTGGCCGTACGGAATGCCCGACCCCTGCGCGTACCCGACCGCGGCGGGAGTGCCCGATTCGGGGACCGGGATGACGAGGTCGCCCTCGGCGGGGTGCTCGGTGGCGAGGCGACGACCGATCTCGACGCGGGTCGAGTGCACCGAACGTCCGCCGATGACGCTGTCCGGACGCGCCAGGTACACGTACTCGAACACGCAGCCCTTGGGCTCGGGGTTCGCGAAGCGGGAGGAGCGGACGCCGTCGGCGTCGATGGCGAGGAGTTCGCCGGGTTCGATGTCGCGGACGAACGACGCGCCGACGATGTCGAGTGCGGCCGTCTCGCTGGCCACCACCCAGCCGCGGTCCAGTCGTCCGAGGCACAGGGGGCGGATGCCGTGCGGGTCACGCGCCGCGTAGAGCGTGTGCTCGTCCATGAACGTGAGGCAGAACGCGCCGCGCAGCGTCGGCAGCAGCGTCATGGCCGCCTGCTCGATGGTGCTGTCCGCGGCGGCGTGCGCGAGGAGGGCGCCGACGACGTCCGAGTCGGACGTGGCGCCGCCGGGGCGCTTGTCGTTGACGAGGCCCGCCGCACGGGCGCGCTGCGCCAGTTCCGCCGTGTTGACGAGGTTGCCGTTGTGGCCGAGGGCGATGCCGCTGCCCGCCGCGGTGGTGCGGAAGATCGGCTGCGCGTTCTCCCACGTGGTCGAGCCCGTGGTGGAGTAGCGACAGTGACCGACGGCGACGTGGCCCGGCATCGCTGCCAGGGTCTGCTCGTCGAACACCTGGCTGACCAACCCGAGGTCCTTGAAGACCAGCACCTGCGAACCGTCGGCGACGGCGATGCCCGCCGCTTCCTGACCACGGTGCTGCAGGGCATAAAGCCCGTAGTAGGTGAGTTTCGCCACATCCTCTCCCGGCGCCCAGACGCCGAAGACTCCGCATTCTTCGCGGGGCTCGTTCTCGTCCTCGTCGGACGGGTTCGAAGAGAGAAGATTAGGACTGTGGACCGACAGATCGGCTCTGGTCACCGGGGTGCTCCCTGGGGATGGGCGTGTGAGGGGCAAGGTCAGTCTACGTGCCCCGCGCCGCAGCTTCGCCCACGGTGCCGATCGAACCGGTCCGACTCCCGGATCACCGGCCGAAAATGGACCAGTTTCGGTCCGGCAGCCGCGGCGTGATCGGGACGCCCCAGCGCGGAGGGAAGCCCGCAACGGCTGGTGCGCGGTGGCCGGGGTGACTACACGCGCAGCAGCGGCAGCCAGTGGGCGATCTCCCCGGCACGGCTCCCCGACACCGACACCTCGCCGCCGGACGTCGCGCCGTCGAAATCCAGTAGTCCCGTCACCAGCAGCAGCCACGTCCGCGGATCCGTCTCCACGACGTTGGGCGGGGTGCCGCGGGTGTGCCGGGGACCCTCGATGCACTGGACCGCGACGAACGGGGGAACCCGGACCTCCACGCTCGAACCGGGTGCCACCTGCTCGAGCGTCCGTGCGCTGAGCCGGACCGCCGCGGCCAGCCGGGTGCGGGACGGCTTCTCCTCGGTGTCGCCGCGCAACCACGGTCCGACGTCGAGTACGGCGGCTCTCAGTTCGGCGGGATCTACGGCTCGACGCGACGGCATACGCTCAATCTACTGCGCGGTCCCGCGCGGCCTCGGCGACCACCACCCCGCCGACGTTGACCGAAAGATGCAGCAGTGCAGGGGCTACGACGCTGCCGCTGCGCCGGCGCAACCACTCGAACAGCCACGCGGAGGAACCGGTGAGCAGCACGCTCGCGCCGATCGGGTCACCGGCGATCCGGGCCGCACGCACGTGCCACAGCCCGAACGCCACGGCGTGCAGGGCGTACGCGATGGTGGGTGTCCAGCCCCGGCGCAGCATCGCGGACAGGACGCTGCGGAACAGCAGTTCCTCGTGCGCGACGGTCCCCACGGGGATCCGGAACCCCACCCAGCCGGCGACATCGGTGGCGCGGTCGCCGGTCGGAATCCGCCTGCGCGCGGCGGGCACGCTCAGCGCGATCGCGTATCCGCCGAGCGGGATCACCGACGCCACCGCGCCGTACCGCAGCCCGGTCCGCACCGCCGGCGCGGACAGCCCGAGTTCGTCGACGCCGTACCCCGCCGCCCTGGCGGCGCCCACCACCGACAGCCCGAGTACGCCGCCCGCGACGGCCCGCCCGTACGGGCCGAGCCCCGAACCGGGCAGCACCACGTTGTTCCACAGCACGGCCGCCGCCGCACCGGCCACGGAGGCGAGCCTGGTCACTTCTCCGGACCCTCCGTCCCGGCGAGGGATTCGAGGGTGGACCGGACGCGTTCGGTGTCGGCGGGCGTCCACCCCTCGGGCTGCGCGACGGTGATCCAGCCGTCGAGGACGAGGGTCCCGTAATTGTGGCCGTGCCCGTCCGGCACGCCGGCGGCATTCGTGAGGTCGGCGGACACCTGCCAGAACGTCACGAACGGAAACCATTTCATCGACGGCGAACGATCGTCGCCCGGCGGTTCCTTCAACCAGTCGGGGCGGGTGAACGCGAGGTCGGGCGACCACCACACGACGGGATCGGACGGGTGCTGGACGTACAGGATGCGCGGCGACAACCACTCCCCCGGGTCTTCGACCATGTCGGCGGAGTCGTCGGCGAACCGCACCACCAGACCCGCCGCGTACTCGGGGTCGACCTCGGGAGTGCCGGGGTCGCGGCGCTGAACCAGCTGACCCCACAGCCGGTTCGAGTTGGGCGGCCCGACCCACAGCACGCCGTCGACGGTCTGCCGGATGTCGCTCAGCGTGTCGAAGGCGCCCTCGCCGGCCTGGGTGCCGAGACTTTCGCCGTAGACGAGCAGCTTGGGGCGGGTTTCCTCGGGTTCCTGCAACCACCGTTCGTGCACCCGGTCGATCAGCATCTTTCCCGCCTCGGCGGCCTTCTCCCGGTCTGCGAGGAACGAGATCCAGCTCGGCAGGAACGAGTACTGGCTCGCCACCAATGCTGTGTCGCCGTTGTGGACCAACTCGATCGCCTGCGCCGCAGTGGGATTGACCCAGCCCGTGCCGGTGGTGGGGATGACGACGAGGACCTTGCGGGCGAACGCGCCGGTCCGCTCGAGTTCGTCGATGACGATGTCCATGCGTTCGTCAGGGTCCTCGGCGGTCTCGAGTCCGGCGTAGACCCGGATCGGATCCTTCGCCGGGGTGCCGTTGGCCGCCGTGAGTTCGTCGGCGTCGAGGCCGCGGGACACGAAGTTCCGGCCCTCGTAGCCGAGGGTGTCCCAGGGCGCCAGCGACTCCGGGCTGCCCGACTTCTCCGGATCGAGCGGCTGTTCGACACCGTCGCGGGTCGTCGAATTCTGCAGACTGAACGCCGCATTCGTCGCGGCGTAGACGCCGCGCATCAGGACACCGTCGACGAGCAGGAAGAACAGCACCGTCACGATGAGGATGCCGACGGTGGTGGCCGTCGGGATCGCGAGGTGCCATCGCCGGATGAGTCGTCCCGCGATCCACCGCACCAGTTCGCGGGCCAGTCGCCACACCGAGATGACCGCCGCACCCACGAGCAGGCTCAGACCGCCCGTGCGGATGTAGCCGGTGGTGGTGGTGCCCTCCGCCCCCATCAGCGCGGCGAGTTCCCGCTGCCACGCCGCGGAGTACGCGAGCATCACGAGGCTGACGACCACGCACGTCACCGTCACGAGCACGCGCAGGCCGGTCGACCACGGTTCCGGCAGCGGCCACCACGACCGGTTCTTCAGGACGTAGCGGCGGGCCAGCCAGCCGATCGCGGTACCCACCGCATACCCGATCGCGGCGTTGATGCCGCCGATCAGCCCCTGGAACAACCAGTCGCGGGGCAGCAGCGACGGCGTCAGCGACCAGCAGAAGAACAGCGTCGCGAACGCGATACCGGTGAAGTCGAGGCGAAGGAAACGCCAGGTCCGGTCGAGCCGGGGACCGTGGAGGAGTGCAGGATCGACTAGCCGCGAGAGTTCCCGCGGCCCCCTGTCAACCCTCTCCAATGCCCCCGATTCGACCATTCATCACCCGAACAATGCCGGCAGAGTTCCCTCGAACGTCGTACGCAGCTCGGCCAGCGAGACCGAGAACTGGCCCTGGACCTCGACGGAATCGGACCCCTCGTCCACCACACCGATACGCACCCACGGCAGATTACGGGCCGTGCACATACCGGTAAAGCGAGTTTCCTCGGTACGCGGAACCGCGACCAGCACCCGGCCCGACGACTCCGAGAACAGCGTCACGAACGGATCCGCGTCCTCGGGAAGCAGGATCCGGCAGCCCGTCTCCCCGGCCAGCGCGGCCTCGACGACGGCCTGCGCCAGACCCCCCTCGGACAGGTCGTGCGCCGCCGACACCAGACCGTCGCGGGACGCCGCCAGCAGGATGTCGGCCAGCAACTGCTCCCGGGCGAGGTCGACCTTCGGCGGGACGCCGCCGAGGTGGCCGTGCTCGACCTGCGACCAGATGGACCCGTCGAACTCGTCGCGGGTCTCGCCGAGCAGGATCAGCGTCTCGCCCGGTTCCAGCCCGAGACCGGTCGGGATGCGCCGGTGCACGTCGTCGATGACACCGAGCACCGCCACCACCGGGGTCGGCAGGATCGCGGTCGACCCGGTCTGGTTGTAGAAGCTGACATTGCCGCCGGTGACCGGGATACCCAGCGCCGCGCAGCCGTCCGCCAGACCGCGGACCGCCTGCTGGAACTGCCACATCACGCCCGGGTCCTCCGGGGACCCGAAGTTCAGGCAGTTACTGACGGCCTTGGGAGTGGCGCCGGTGACGGCGACGTTGCGGAACGCCTCCGCGAGCGCCAGCTGCGCACCGGCGTACGGATCCAGCGCGGTGTAGCGGCCGGACGCGTCGGTGGCGAGCGCGATGCCGCGGCCCGTCTTCTCGTCGACCCGGATCACCCCGGAGTCGGCGTTCTCGGCCAGGACGGTGTTGCCGCGCACGTACCGGTCGTACTGCTCGGTGATCCACTTGCGGCTGCACAGAGCCGGGGACGCAAGCATCTTCAGCAGCGTCGCCTTCAGCTCCTCGGCGGACTCCGGGCGCGTCAGGCCGGCGGTGGTATTCGCGACCAGCGCGTCCTGGCTCGCGGGACGCTGCACCGGGCGCTCGTACACCGGGCCCTCGTGCGCGACGGTGCGCGGCGGCACATCGACGACGGTCTCGCCGTGCCAGGAGATCGTCAGCCGCTCACCGTCGGTGACCTCACCGATGACGGTGGCGAGCACGTCCCACTTCTTGCAGACCTCCATGAACGCGTCCACGTTCTCCGGGGTGACGACCGCGCACATGCGTTCCTGCGACTCGCTGGAGAGCACCTCGGCGGCGGTCATGCCGGTGGCTCGCATCGGGACCTGCTCGAGGTTGATGTGCATGCCGCCGTCGCCGGCCGCGGCCAGCTCGGACGTGGCGCAGGACAGCCCGGCCCCGCCCAGGTCCTGGATGCCGACCACCAGCTTCGCGGCGTACAGCTCGAGACAGCACTCGATGAGCACCTTCTCGGTGAACGGGTCACCCACCTGCACCGCCGGCAGCTTCTTCCGGCTTTTCGATGCTCCAGCTCCGCCTTCGGCTTCGTGTTCGTCCCCACTTTCGTCGCCGTCGAACGTCTCCGACGCCAGCACGGACACGCCGCCGATGCCGTCGAGGCCGGTGCGCGCACCGAACAGGATGATCTTGTTGCCGGCGCCGGACGCGAACGCGAGGTGCAGGTCCTCGACGCGCATCGTGCCGGCGCACAGGGCGTTGACCAGGGGGTTACCGGCGTACGACTCGTCGAAGACGGTCTCGCCGCCGATGTTGGGGAGGCCGAGCGAGTTGCCGTAGCCGCCGACACCGCGCACCACACCGTCGACGACGCGACGGGTGTCGGGGGCATCCGCAGCACCGAAACGCAGCTGGTCCATCACGGCGATGGGCCGCGCGCCCATGGCCATGATGTCGCGGACGATGCCGCCGACGCCGGTGGCCGCGCCCTGGTAGGGCTCCACGTAGGAGGGGTGGTTGTGGCTCTCGACCTTGAACGTGACCGCCCAGCCGTCGCCGATGTCGACGACGCCGGCGTTCTCGCCGATGCCCGCGAGCATCGAGGACCGCATCTCGTCGGTCGTGGTCTCACCGAAGTACCTCAGGTGCACCTTGGACGACTTGTAGGAGCAGTGCTCACTCCACATCACCGAGTACATCGCGAGCTCGGCCTCGGTGGGGCGCCGGCCCAGGATCTCCTTGATGCGGGCGTACTCGTCGTCCTTGAGACCCAGCTCCTTGAAAGGCTGTGCGACGTCGGGGGTCGCGGTGGCGGCGGTGACGGTATCGACCGGGTGTGCTGACACTGGAGGTGGGGTCCCTTCCCTACGGGAGTCAAGAGAGGCAAGCCGGGAGTCACGGTCGGCGCAAGCCGGGTGGCGACGAGCCGTACGTCAGTCTATCCGGCGGCTCGTTCCGGCACCGACCTGGCGCTCCTCGCCCCCTCCCCGTCACGCCGTCGGTGTGAGGAAGGCCGCAAGGGCGTCGGAATAGGCCCGCACGTCACGGGCGCCCATCAGCTCCCGCGAGGAATGCATTCCGAGCTGCGCGGCGCCGACGTCGACGGTGCTCAGCCCCGTCCTGGACGCGGTGATCGGGCCGATGGTCGAACCGCACGGCAGATCGGACCGGTGCACGTACCGCTGCAGCGGCACACCGGCCTGATCGCAGGCGAGCGCGAACGCCCCGGCCCCGGCCGCGTCGGTGGCGTAGCGCAGGTTCTGGTTGACCTTGAGCACCGGTCCCCCGTTGACGGCGATGTGGTGGGCGGGCTCGTGCCGGTCCGGGTAGTTGGGGTGGGTCGCGTGCGCCATGTCCCCGGACGCGCAGATCGACCCGGCCATCGTCTGCAGGAATTCTTCGCGACCACCGCCGCGGCCGAGGACGATGCGTTCGAGCACGGTGCTCAGGAGATCGGAGAACGCGCCCCGATCGGACATGCTCCCCACCTCCTCGTGATCGAACAGCGCGAGCACCGGCACCCGATCCCCGGGATTCTCGGCCGCCGCGAGCAGCGCCTGGGTGCCCGCGTAGCAGGTGCCCTGGTTGTCGAGCCGCGGCGCGCTGACGAGGTCCTGTTCGGTTCCGACCAGGGCGCTGGGCGCGAGATCGTGAGTCATCAGTTCCCACCCGAGCACCGCGTCGGCAGGAACCTCCGCCCGCTCGGCGACGAAGTCGATGAACGACCGGCGGTCGGCACCCACGCCCCACACGCCGTTGAGGTGACGCTGCGGATCGAGGTGCACGCCCTTGCGGTCCTCGGACAGGTGGATGGCCAGTTGCGGGACGCGCAGGATCGGTTCGTCGACGCGGACGAGCTTCTCCTCCACAGCGTTGCCTGCCCGCACGCTCAGTCGCCCGGAGATGCCCAGGTCGCGGTCGAGCCACGAGTTGAGCCACGCGCCGCCGTACGGTTCGAGGCCCACCAGCTGCCACCCCGCCGACGAGAGGTCGGGGTGCTGCTTGACGCGCAGGTTCGGGCTGTCGGTGTGCCCGCCGACGATGCGGAACGGCGCCGTCCGGCCCATCCCCTCGGTGCTCCAGGCGATGAGGGATCCGCCGCGCACCAGGAAGTACCGGCCGGGCTCGCCGGGCCACGAGTCGGTCTCGTGCAACTCGGCGAAACCGCTGCCGGTCAGCAACATCGACACCGTCGCGCACACATGGAACGGCGACGGTGAGGCATCGACGAAGGTGCAGAGTCCCTGGGCGTCGGCCCACGTGGTGGAAGACATGGGTCAATCATGCAGGACCCGCTGTCACGGGTGGGGACCCGAGACGCAGAACTGGTTGCCGTCGGGATCGGCGAGAGTGACCCATCGGAAATCGCCCATCTCGTGCCGCCCGACCTCCGTCGCGCCGTCGGCACTCAGCCTGCCGACCTCGCCGTCGAGATCTTCGGACGCCAGGTCGAGGTGGATGCGGTTCTTCCCCGGAGTGGGATCGTCGACCTTCTGGAACGCCAGCTTCTGCGCGGAATCCGGGAGGGCGACGACGTAGAACCAGCCGTCGTTCTCCTGCTCGACCGTGCCTGCCGTCTGCTTCGCCCACCAGTTCGCGAGCGGCCCCGGATCGGTGGTGTCGAACGTGATCATGCCGAGTGTGAGTGCCATGCCCGCACAGTAGCCGTGACCACCGACACGTTTCGCGGCTTCACAGGAACTCCTCAATGACCCGGACGGCGGCGTCCACGCCACCGGCAGAACGCAACTCGGCGGCGAGTTCCGCGCTGCGGCGACGGACCGGTTCGGCGTCGACCCGGGCGAGCGCGTCCCGCAGTTCGGCCGCGGAGACGTCCGAACTGTCCACGCGCACCGCCACTCCCGCGGCGACGAGCGCGTCGGCGTTCTCGAACTGGTCGGTGGCCTGCGGCGCGGCGATCATCGGGGTCCCCGTGAACATGCCCTCGCTGGACCCGCCCATGCCTGCGTGGGTGAGGAACGCGTCGGCCTGCCCCAGGATGTCGAACTGCGGCACCCAGCGGTGGACTTCGACGTTGCCGGGCACGGCGCCGAGTTCACCGACGTCGACGTGTTGCCCGATCTGCAGGACGACGTGCCAGCCGTCGAGGTCGCCGAACGCCTCGATGCAGCGGCGGTAGAAGTCGGCGTGATCGGTGAACGCGGTGCCGAGCGAGACGAGCAGCACCTTGTGCGCGCCCGCCGGACGCTCCCACCGGCCTTCGGCGGGCCGCCGGGTGGGCAGCGCCGGTCCGACGAATGTGTAGACGTCCTCGTCGACCCGGTCGGCGTGGGGCTGCATCGATTTCGCGATCAGCACCACCGCCCGGGCCGGGCGCCCGTAGAACTCGTCCGGGTCGGTCGCGACCCCGTTGTCCCGCAGCAGTTTCCCCTGCCGCTCGTACAGCGCGGCACCGCGCGGGTCGGCCCGCATGGTGTCCACGAACGACTTCATGTCGTCCTCGTAGCCCTCCCAGGCGACGTACGTCGGCGACAGTTGCACGATCGGCACGTTCCATTCCTCGGCGAGGACGCGGGCGGGGCCTCCCGCGATGTCGTAGAGGAACAGGTCGGGGCGGTCGTCCTCGTACAGTCTCCGCAGTTGCGGCAGCATCGACTCGTACTCGGCCTGGAACAGGGTGAGGTGATCGATGGTGTCGCCGTCCCAGGACTTTCCGGACTCGTCCGCCGCGCCCGCGGTGTTCACGCGCGGCAACGTCGAGGCGTACTCCTTGAATTCTGCCCCGGTGCTCTCGACGACGTCCTTCACCGCGGCGTCGTTGGCGTACGTGACGCGGTGCCCGCGCCCGACGAGTTCTCGGAGAATCTCCAGGCTGGGGTTGACGTGCCCCGGCGCCGGGATGCTGACCATGGCGATGTGTGAGCGGGTCATCTTGATCCTTTCCGAGACGGAACGGTCCGTCTCGTTACATGATGGCACCGGACCACAGACGAGTCAAGACGATACGTCTCGTCTGGTCTAGGATCCGTTCATGCCGTCCGCCGACAATCCCCGCCGATCCGAACGGTCCCGCGGCGCGATCCTGCAGGCCACTCAGGAGCTGATCCGCGAACAGCCCTACGCGAAGATCAGCATCGAAGGCATCGCCGCACGCGCGAAGGTCGGGAAACAGACCATCTACCGCTGGTGGCGGTCCAAGGGCGCGCTCGTCGTGGACGCCCTGCACGAACAGAACGCGGCCGGCGCCCAGGAGGCCCTGGCCCTGCCCGACACCGGTGACCTCGCCGCGGACATGAAACTGGTGCTCCGCGCGACCGTCGACGAGTTCACGTCCCCCGATGTCGAACCGCTGTTCCGGGCGCTGTCCATCGAATCGCTGCAGGACCCAGCCCTGCGGGAACAGATCGTCGCACGGATCTACCGGCCGCAGTTCGAGTTCGTCGCGGCGCGGTTCCGCTCGGCGCAGGACGCCGGGCAGGTGCGACCCGACGTCGACCTCGCCCTGGCGTTCGAGTTGTTCATGGCGCCGATGTTCTACCGCTGGCAGTCCGGAGCCCATCCCCTCACCCACGAGCACGCGGACGCCGTCGTCGACCTGGCGATGCGCGCCCTCGCACCCTGAGCGCAGATCAGCGAACGTCTTCTACGAACCCGAAATCGCTGTGTGCCAGGTCCTCGACATGGACGGTGCGCCCGGACGCGTCGGCGAGCGGGATCTTCCAGTTCGCGTACTGGGTCGCGTCGGTGCCCGGCTGATTCTGGATGCGATACTCCCCCACCAGGTCGGCGAGCGCGACACCCGACAGCAGCGACGGACTCCGGCCGATCAGCCGGTACAGCGCCTTCACCGTGTCGGGGATCGACGCGTCCTCCGCCAGCAATCCGCGGTCGCGCGCCAGTCGCAGGACGGCCTCGCGTTGCTGCGCGTCGTGTTCCTTCTCGAGTTCGAGGTCCCGTTCGAGGAGCCCGAGCCGTGACCGCAGTTCGATGTGCTCGCCGGCGAGGTACCCGGCGGTCGGCGGAAGATCGTGCGTGGTCACGGATGTCAGGCACAGCGTCCGGTACTCCTCCGGCGGCGTCGGCCGCTCGCCGTCGTGCTCGAACCACAGGATCGACGTCCCGAGGATGCCGCGCTCGGCGAGGTAGTCCTGCACGGCGGGTTCGAATACCCCGAGATCTTCGCCGATCACGACGGCACCTGCCCGCTCCGCCTCGAGCGCGAGGATCCCGATGAGCGCCTCGTGGTCGTAGGTGACGTACGTTCCGTCCGCAGGCGTCTGCGCGTCGGCGGGGATCCACCACAGCCGGAACAGCCCCAGGATGTGGTCGACCCGCAGACCGCCCGCATGCTTCAGGACGGTGCGCAGCATATCGCGGTACGGGGCGTACCCCAGTTCGGCCAGTCGATCCGGCCGCCACGGCGGCTGATTCCACTGCTGGCCTTGCTGATTGAAGTCGTCGGGCGGAGCGCCGACGGTAATGCCCTCCGCCAGAGCCGTTCCCAGCGACCACGCGTCCGCACCCCCGCGCTGCACGCCGACGGCCAGGTCGTGCACGATCCCGATGTCCATGCCCGCCTCGCGGGCCGCGGCCTGTGCGGCGGAAAGCTGGTCGTCGCACACCCATTGCAGCCACGAGTAGAACTCGACCCGCGGCGCGAGCTTGCGCCGCTGCGCCTGCACCCAGTCACTGTCCGGCGCCTGCGCTTTCGTCCGCCATCGGGGATCGTCGGGCGGCAATTTCTCGGCGAGCGCACACCACGTCGCGAAATCCCGCAGCCCGTCACCCTCGACGCGGCAGAACACCTCGAACGCGTGCTGCCTGCTCGGGCTGCGCTCGACCCGGAAGATCCGTTCGAGCACCCGGAGTTTGGCCCGGTACGACGGGTTGCGCGCTATCCGGTCGGAGCGGTCGTTCGCCCGCGCGAATCGCGTTGCGGCGTCGCGCATCCGCGCATGGCGTCGCGTCGACAGGTACGCCGCCTCCGGGATGTCCTCGACGCGGACGTACAGCGGATTGACATACCGGCGGGTGGTCGGCAGGTACGGCGACGCCTCGATCGGTGGCCGGGGCTGCGCCGCATGCAGCGGATTGACGAGAACGTAGTCGGCGCCGTGGACGGAACCGAAGATCGACGCGAGATCCGCGAGGTCGCCGAAATCCCCCACACCCCAGGACCGACGCGACCGGATCGAGTACAACTGGGTGAGCACACCCCAGCGCCTGCGGTCGCGCAGCGCATCGGACGTCGACAACCGCGCCGGTGTCACCACGAGGGTGCACGACGAGGAGGTGCCCGAGGTGGACGCCCGCACCGTGTGCCACCCGCACGGAACCTCGGAGGGCACGGCGAACGTCGCGCGCCCCACCAGAACACCGTCGACCTCCCGCGGATCGACCCACACCTGGAGTTGGCGGGCCCGGACCGTCCCGCCCGACTCCGTGTCGATGGTGACGTCCACGTCCTCCCCGTGCGGGACGTGGACCACGAAACGGGTCTCGGATCCGTCCGTTCCGACGACGACGGGCGGCAGCATCCGCCGCCACGGCGCCACGTCGCGCTCGGACAGGGCGCACCGAACCTCGTCCTCCGTTCCGGCGGGGACGTCGAGCGCGGCGAGGACGCTGCGGAGCGTGTCGTCGCCCACGTCGTGATGCCGCTGATCCCAACCCCGGTACGACGTCGCCACCCCGTGCCGGGCCGCGAGATCACGCAACTGCTCGGTGTACGTCACCCGTCGATCGTGCCAGTTCGCCTCGGGTTCCGCGCGTCTTCCGGATCGCCGCCGCGGCCGTCGGACCCGCCGGCGTGATTGGCAGTGCGGCGGGTGGGGTAACTGTTCGGTAATCAGACGCACGGCGTCCACGGTGAGCGCCCGGTGGCACTCGGTTGGTCGACACCGATGCGCCCGGCAACCGAGGAGTCTTCAATGCTGCTACGTCTTCCCGGAGTCTATCGCCCGCAACACGATACGCAGTTGCTGGCCGGTGTCCTCGCGGCGGAGCCACTCGGTCCCCACTCCCGGGTACTCGATCTGTGTGCCGGGACCGGCGCGCTGAGCGTGGCCGCCGCGGCCGCCGGAGCGGGCCGGGTGACAGCGGTGGACGTGTCGCGGCGGGCGGCGATCAGCATCCGGCTCAATGCACTGGCCCGCGGGCACCGGATCCGGGTGATCCACGGCGACCTCACCGAACACGTCCGCGAAGACCGGTTCGACCTCGTCGTGTCCAACCCGCCGTACGTCCCGGCACCCGTCGACACCGTGCCCGACCGCGGTCCGGCGCGCGCCTGGGACGCGGGAAAGAACGGTCGCGCACTGCTCGACCGGATCTGCCTCCAGGCCCCCGACCTTCTCGTCGACGGCGGGGTTCTGCTGCTCGCGCAGTCCGGCCTGAGCGGAGTCGAGAAGACGCTGACGATGCTCGAGGAACAGAACATGACGGTCGACGTCGCCGCGACGGCCGAGATCCCGTTCGGACCCGTCCTCGTCGAACGGCGGGAGATGCTCGAGCGGCGAGGGCTCATCGAGGTCGGCCAGACGCTCGAGGAAATCGTGGTGATCCGCGCCGTCAGATAGGCATCGCCTGATGGCGCCGTGCGTGGCCGAGGCC
>NZ_JBHUSF010000089.1:0-29032 GCF_042673295.1 Rhodococcus sp. NPDC057014 | reverse complement strand
GGGTCAGACGTAGAGCGCCACTTCTTCACCCTCGACGTCGATGTTGTAGACGCGGGCGCGCAGTTTGAGCTTTGGGGCGATGACCGACTTGCCGTCGGACAGGTTGAATTCGTAACCGTGCCAGGGACACCGCACGATCTCACCGTCACGTCCCCATTCGTAGACGTCGGGTGCACTTTCGAGCATCATGCCGGTGGGAGGGAGTGTGCACAGCGAGGCGCCCTTGTGGGGGCATGCGTTGCGCATCGCGTGGAAGGCGCCGCCGACGTTGAAGACGGCGATCTCCACGCCGTCGATGTCGACGACGCGGCGGGTCTCGTCGGGAAATTCGTCCAGTTTGCCGATCACGTGGCGTGTCATTGTGGTGCTCCAGTTGTGCGATGAGACCGTTTCCGTCGGAGGGAACGGTGGGGGTGGTGGGTCAGATCCGTTCGATCAACGTGGCGGTGCCGAGGCCTCCGCCGCAGCACATCGTGACGAGGCCGAAGCGGGTGCCGGTGTTTTCCAACCGGTTGACGATCGTGGTGAGTAGCCGGGCCCCGGTGGTGCCCAACGGGTGTCCGATCGCGATGGCACCGCCCCAGGAGTTGACGCGGTCCATGTCGGGCTGGAATTCGCGCTGCCAGGCGAGCACGACGGAGGCGAATGCCTCGTTGATCTCGATGGCGTCGATGTCGCGGATGCTCAGGTTGTTGCGTTCGAGGATACGTGTGGTCGCAGGGATGGGGCCGGTCAGCATATCGACCGGGTCGACCCCGAGAACGACCTGGTCCACCACGCGTGCGCGCGGCCGGAGTCCGTTCTCCTGCGCGAACTGGGCGCTGGTGAGCAGGACGGCGGCGGCTCCGTCAGAGATCTGAGACGAGTTGCCGGCGGTTACCTTTCCGTCGTCCGCGAAGACTGGTTTCAGTGCTGCCAGCGACTCCGCTGTCGCCTCCGGCCGGATGCCCTGGTCGGCGTCGATCTTGGTGCCGTCGACCTCGATCGGATGGATCTCCCGGGCCAGGTGTCCGTCCCGGACAGCCGCGGCGGCGCGTTGATGGGACCGGGCGGAGAACTCGTCCATTTCGGCGCGACTGATCTGATAGCGATCGGCCAGCCGCTCGGCGGCTATGCCTTGCGACACCAACGGGTAGCGTGACGTCAGTTCCTCGGTGAACGCTTGTCCCCACTGCTCCTGCGAACCGTGGTGGACGCGGAAACCGTTGCGGCCCATGTGCTCGATCCCGGCGGCGATCACGGCACGATCGATGCCTGCCGTGATGGAGGACGCCGCGAAGTGGGCTGCTTGCTGGCTGGAGCCGCACCGGATGTCCACCGTCGTTGCGCCCGTCGTGGCCGGCAGCCCTTTCTGCAACCAGGCGGTGCGGGCAATTCCGGAGGACTGTTGTGCGATCTGGTTGGCACATCCGGTGATGACGTTGTCTACGGTGGCCGGATCGATGCCCGCTCGGTGCAGGACACCTTCGTAGCACTGTCCGAGCAGGTCGGCGGGGTGCACGTCCCGGAGAACGCCCTTCTCCGCGTGCCCGCGGCCGACCGGTGACCGGACCGCGTCGATGATGACGGCCTGATGCGCGGTGTCGGTGCTCATCGTCGGGCTCCTTCCGGGGTCGTCGCAGCCTGGGCGGCTCCGTCGGCGAGCACGTTGTTCACGAGCGTCTTGGAAATGCCGAGGCGGAGGATTTCCGAGGAGCCCTCGTAGATCCGCATGGGGCGGGCCTGGCGGTAGAGTCGCTCGAGCTTGGAGTCGCGAACGAGCCCGAAGCGGCCGGAGATCTGCACGGCGCGGTCGGTGATGCGGCCGGCTGTCTCACTGGCGACCAGTTTCGCCATGGAGCTGAAGTGCAGAGATGCCGCCGGGTCTGCCCGCGCCATGTCGGCGGCCTTGTAGGTCAGGAGGCGGGCCGCTTCGAGTTCGGCCCAGGACGCGCCGAGCATGTCGGCGACTGCGCCGAGCTTGGCGAGCGGGCGCCCGAACTGCACTCGTGTCCCCGCGTGCCGGGCCGCCTCGTCCAGCGCCGACTGAGCGAGGCCGATCGATGCTCCTGCGACCGAGACTCGGAACACCGCCAGGGTGGCGAGCACGTGCTCGAGACCTTTGCCGATTTCGCCGATGCGGTTGTCCTCGTTCACCTCGACGTTCTCGAACGTGAGCTCGGCCAGGATATGGGGAGCAATGATCTCCGGGGTGGGTGTAATCGTCAGGCCCGATGCGTCCGCCGGGACGAGGAACAAGCTCAGGCCCTGGTCCTCCCGGGCCAACACGCAGTAGAAGCCGGCCGCGCCGCCGTTGGAGATGAAGGACTTGTTGCCGTTCAGCACCAGGCGTTCACCGTCCCGGTGAACCTCGGTGACGATGTTCTTCAAGTCCGAGCCGGCGTCCTGCTCCGTCAGCCCGAGTCCGGCGAGGACCTCGCCGGACGCGACCTTGGGCAGCCACTCGTCGCGGAGCTTGTCGTTACCGGCCCGAGCCAGTCCGAAGCTGCCGATACCCTGCAGCGCGAAGAGCGAGTCCAGGTGCGCCGAGGTACCCATCAGAACCTCCCGCACGACGCACACCGCAAGCGGGTCGACGGTCTCGAATCGCCCTCCCCATCGAGCCGGCACAGTCAGGTCGCACAGGCTGCTGGCAGTCAGCACCTTTCGCATGCCCTCGTGCACAGTGCTCATCGCGTCGGCCTCGACGGCGAATGGTTCGGCCGCGGCCGCGACCGCGGCCGCTTCGTCGCGAATAGCGAGGTACTTCTCATCCAGTTCAAAGGCCATTAGTTTTCCTTGTCCAGCCGGGCATTGTCGACTCCGAATCCGGGACGTTCAGAGCCTACTGATTGCCGTGCAATGATTTTCACAGGTCCAACTTGAGGAATTTGCTCTTGGCGCGTGAGACGCAGATCATCATGCACTCGCCGCTCTCGCGCTCACTTTCGGTGAGCACCACGTCGTGATGCTCCGGAGTGCCCTCGAGCACCATCACTTCGCAGGTTCCGCAGGTGCCTTCCTCACACGAGGCATCCACCTCGACACCGGCTTCGGTCAACACCTCGAGGATGCTCTTGTCGGACGGTACCGTCAGCGTCATCCCCGACTGGGCCAGTTCGACCTCGATTGGATTGGCATCCGCCAGGTCCGGCAGATCGGCGCGGAACCGTTCCACGTGTAGCGCATCCACAGGCCAGGTCGATTCGCAGTGGTTCTCGATCGCGGCCAGCAGCGGCTCGGGACCGCAACAGTAGACCGCGGCGCCGGGCCCGGGGTCGGCCAGTTCGGATGCCAGGTCCAGCAGCCCGTGGGTGTCCTGCGGGTGGAGGCGGACCTTGTCGCCGAAGCGCGCCAGTTCGTCTTGGAAGGCCATCGATTCGAGTGAGCGCCCGCCGTACAGGAGCGTCCAGGGGGTGCCGGATGCCTCCGCAGCACCGATCATGGGCAGCATCGGGGTGATGCCGATGCCGCCGGCCACGAATTTGTATTCGGTCGCGGCCTCGATCGGGAAGTTGTTGCGCGGGCCCCGGCACTGCATCTTCGCTCCCGTGGACAGTTCCTCGTGGATATAGGAGGAACCTCCCCGGCTGTTCGGTTCACGCAGCACCGCAACGGTCCAGGTCTGACGATCGGCCGGATCTCCGCACAGTGAGTACTGCCGGGACAGCCCGTTGTCGAGGTTCATCTCGACGTGTGCGCCTGGAGCCCACGAGGGCAGCAGCGCACCATCATTCGCCCGAAGTTCCAACGCCACGATGTCCGGCGTCAGCATCCGTCGGTTGTGCACGACGAGGTCGAGATCGACTTCGTCATCGTTTGCAGTCAGCAGATTCATGACCGTGGGATCCCAATCAGTTGATGCGGTCACCGTAAAACTCCCGTGGATTGTCGAACATAATCCGGCGCTGGAGTTCCTCCGGCAGACCGGCGAGGGCGTTGGTGGGGTCGTTGTAGTTCCAGTGCGGGTAGTCGGAGCTGAACATGAGCACCTTCTCCGCGTTGATCATGTCCATCAGCGAGGTCAGGTGCTCGCGCTTGGGCGGTTCGACGAACGGCTGTGTGGTGAACCGCATGTTCTCGTTGAGGTAGTCGCTCGGGTGCCGCTTGACCCAGGGGATCTCGTCGCGCAGCCCGTGCCAGTCGGCGTCGAGCTTCCAGGCGAGCTCCGCGATCCAGGCGATTCCACCCTCCGCGATGACCACCTTCAGCTCCGGGAAGCGTTCGAAGACACCGTGGCACAGCAGGCTCGCGGTGTTCGCCTGATGAATCTGGCCGAGCAAGGCGTGCCATTCGATGTAGTACGTCGGAGTGCCTGCCATCCTGGGGGCGCGCGCGTAGACGTTCTCGGTGCCACTGGGGTGCACACAGATGGGGAGCCCGTGGCGCTGCGCGGCCTCGTAGATCGGGTAGTAATGCTTCTCGCCCATGAGGATTTCGTGCAGCGGCATGAAGATCTCGACGATTCCGGGGCGATCGGACATCCGGTCGATCTCCTTGACGGCGAGCTCGGGATCCTGGGGGGCGATGACGAGCCCACCGCGGTACCGCTGGTCGAACTGGAGCCACCGCTCGCACATCCAGTCGTTGTACGCCGACGCGATGGTGGCGGCGACCTGCGGGTCGGGCATGGCGCCCAGTCCGAGCAGGTGTCCGGCCAGCAGAATCGCCCGATCGATGCCGGCTCCGTCGAGTAGCTGCGCGGCGGTGAAGGCAGGATCGGTGGCCGGGGACATGCCGGGGCGGGCGGTGTCGGCGCGCATCCCACCGGAGGAGTTGATGTACAGGTAGTCCAACGGCAGGTGGAACTGAGATGCAACGGTGTGGCCGCCACCCAATCCGCTGCCGATGCGTTTCTGCCACGCCGTGCTCATGTAGGGCACGAGAGTCGCGAGCCCGTTCTCCATATAGGGATGGACGTCTGAGTCGATGATCGCCAACGATTGCTTCTTTTCGGTGGTCTGAGCGGCTGCATACGCGGTGGTCATGGGCACATTCCTTGGTTGGCGGTGCGGGATTAAATAGGATTATGTTATCTACCTTACAGACCGCCCTTGGGGTTGTCGAGATCTGAGTCACAGGCCCCCGTCCGGCGGCACGGCGTCGTCATTGACTTCTAAAACATATCTATGTTAGATACGTTAGAGTGTTATTCCGATCACAGGGATGCACTTCATCTCACGCGAATCCGAGAGGTTCTGATGACAACAATCGCGACCACCGACGAGCTCGACGTCACCATTCCCGAACTCGACAAGGTGTTCATCGCCGGTGAGTGGGTCACACCCACTGGCGCCGGCACCATCGACGTGGTCATGCCCTCGACCGAACGGGTCGTGGCCACGGTTCCCTCGCCCACCACGGCGGACGCGGACGCCGCCGTCGCGGCGGCGCGGGCGGCGTTCGATCAGGGTCCCTGGCCGAGCATGCCCGTCGAGGAGCGGGCACGAATGTGCCGCAGCTTCGCCGACGAGCTCGAAGCCCGGTTGGACGCGCTGAATCATGCCTGGACGATCGAGTCCGGATACACCCGCGCGCACGGCGAGATGATCAATTCGGGTGCCGGCAGCGCGATCTGGGGTCATGCGATCGACATCGCGCCTACCCTGCCGTGGGAAGAGATCCGCACCAACGCCACCAGTGAGGTGCTGGTCCAGCATCAACCGATCGGAACGGTCCTGGCGATCCTGACCTACAACGGACCGGTGCCGCTGATGGGCATGAAAGTCATCCCGGCACTGCTCGCCGGGTGTCCCGTGGTCGTGAAATTCGCTCCCGAATCGCAGCTGACTTCCCGCCTGATCATGGATGCCGCCAAGGCGGCCGGGTTCCCGGTCGGGGTCATCAGCGGTCTCGCTGCGGAGCTCGAGACCAGCAAGCATCTCGTGCAGCACCCGGGAATCGACATGGTCCACATGACCGGGGGCACTGCAGTGGCCAAGGAAGTGGTCGAGCAGACCTCGCAACGCCTGGCCCGAACCGCCCTCGAACTCGGCGGGAAGTCGCCGGCCATCATCGCCGACGACGTCGACATCGACGAGGTGCTGGCGACCCTCGTCCCCGGCGCCACCGGCGGCTGTGGGCAGGTGTGCGTTGCATTGTCGCGAATTCTCGTCTCCCGCAATCGTTACGACGAGGTCGTTGCCAAACTCGCCGCGGCGTTCGATGCCATCAAGGTCGGCGATCCCTTCGACCCGGATACCGATCTGGGTCCGCTCGCGAACAAGCGTTCCGTCGAACGGACCGAACGGATGCTGGCCACGGCGCTCGAAGAGGGCGCGGTGGTTGCGGCCGGCGGCAAGCGGCCGGACGGCCTCGAACGCGGCTACTACTTCGCGCCGACTCTGCTGCGCGACGTTACCAGCGACATGGAGATCGCCCAGGAAGAGGTCTTCGGCCCGATCACCGTCGTGATCGCCTACGACGACCTCGATGATGCGGTTCGGATCGCGAACGACACCAAATTCGGTCTCGCCGCGTCGGTCTATGCGCAGAACCGGGACACGGCACTCGAAATCGCGAAGCGTATCCGGTCGGGTGGAGTGGCGCTGAATCTCGCGGGTTGCTCGCTCACCGAGCCCTTCGGCGGCGTCAAACAGTCGGGGTGGGGTCGCGAATGCGGTGCCGAGGGGATCCTCGAGTTCACCGAATTCAAGCAGATCTTGCTCAGTGGGGCCTACTCGGGATAGTGCCGCACGGCCAATGTGGTGGGGAAGAGTCGGTGGACGCTTCCCCACCATCTGGCGTGCCGTGGCCGCGACATCCGAGATACCGGTCGCCGCAATGAAAGCCTCGCTCGCACAAAAGGACCGTACCCGCCAGGCTGGCGGATACGGTCCTCGTGTGTCGAAGGAAATTCAGAGGCCGTACATTTCCCACGTAACGACTTGCCGCATGACATTCGGGTACTTCTTCTCGAAGTACGCCGCAGACTCGGACATGTGGCGGCGCATGGCCTCCGCCGCCGCATCGGGCTGACCCGCCTCGACCGTTCGGCAGATCAATTCGTGCACCGCGAGCACCGAACGGCGAGCATTTCTGGTGTACTGCACGCCCAGTGGCGCGCCGTCGAGAACCCAGTCGAGAGAATTGGAGATGTACGTGATCAACGGATTGCCGGCGCCGGTGGCTACGAGGATGTGGAACCGGTGATTCTCGTGTAGGAAGGTGGCTTCGTCGTCGATGTCGGCCCGCATGTTGGCCACCGACTCCTGCAGGGCGAGGACCGTCTGCTCGTTCCGGTGAGCCGCGCACAGCGATGCGGCGATGGGCTCGATGTATCCCCGCAACTCGATGACGGAACGAAATGTGGTCTCCGAGAACTGCATCAACAGCGCCATGGTGCTTGCGAGATGACGTGAATTGGGTGCCGCGACGACCGGTCCGCCACCGCGTCCGGGACGAATTTCGATCACTCCGAGAAGCTCGAGGATTCGCAGCCCTTCCCGCAGGGTGCTCCGGCCGACACTGTGGGAGGCGCACATGTCGGCTTCCGTGGCCAGCGGATCACCGGGACGAAGCCCGCGGGTCCGAATGTCCTTGGCTATCCGCTGGGCGATGACCTCCGAGCGTTTCGGCGGCATCCGCGGCTCGTAGGCCTGCGGTGTCATGTCGTTCAGGGCGATGCCATTGCCATTCGTTTCCAGCATCCGATGCTCCTTGGGCCTGGTGCCGCTGGTGTAAGTGCGGAGACTGGAGTGTCGCCTCCGGTCAGCAACCGGTCCAGACGGGCTGCCGCTTCTCGGCGAAAGCCGTTGCGCCTTCACGTGCGTCGGCGGAGTGGCGAACCGGGTCGACAATGGCTTCTTGACGCTCGAACGCCTCGTCGATGGCCCAGTTGCCGGACTCGATGATCACCTTCTTCGACGCCTGGACGGCCAGGGGGCCGTTGCCGCTGATCTCCTCCGCGAGTGCGAGTGCAGTATCGAGGGCCTGACCGGACGCTGCGGTTCTGTTGATCAGGCCGTGTTCGGCGCACCACGCGGCGGTCAGCCGTCGTCCGGTCAGGGCCGCTTCCATTGCCAGGTGATACGGGATGCGCGAGGGCAGTCGCAACAGCCCACCGCCGGCGGCGGTAAGTCCGCGCTGCACCTCGGGGAGACCGAACACAGAATCCTCGGCCGCCACGATCAGGTCGCACGACAACGCGATCTCGAATCCACCGCCCACGGCAGCACCCTCGACAGCGGCGATGATCGGCGTGGTCGGCGGCATGCGGACCAGGCCGAAGGGGCCACGCTTCTCGTCGACCGGGCGTTCGCCCGTCGCCCGGAAGGCTTTCAGGTCCATTCCCGCAGAAAAATGACCACCCGCGCCGGTCAGCACGATCACTCGGCAATTCGGGTCGTCGTCGAGCGTGTCGAGGGTACGGCTGATCGCCCGGGCGGTGGCCAGATCGACGGCATTGCGGGCTGCCGGCCGGTTGATCGTCAGCACAGCCACCCCGTTTGCCAGGCGATCGACCGTCAACGATTCCACGGCTTCGGTGGTGCTCATCGCGGCGCCATCCGGATGGCACCGTCGAGTCGAATCGTTTCACCGTTGATCATCGAGTTCTCCATGATGTGGACTGCGAGTTCGCCGAATTCCGCCGGATCGCCGAGACGGCTGGGGTGCGGCACGGACTGACCGAGCTTGTCGCGCACGTTCTCCGGTAGCCGTGCGAGCAGCGGTGTGTCGAAGATTCCGGGTGCGATCGTCGCGACCCGGATCTGGTAAGTGGCGAGGTCTCGCGCGGCAACGATCGTCATACCGACCACGCCCGCCTTGGACGAGGCGTAGGGAATCTGCCCGACCTGACCTTCCCAGGCCGCGACCGACGCGGTCATCACGATCGCGCCACGATCACCGTCGAGAGGTTCGTTGCTCACCATCCGGGCGGCACTGAGGCGGAGCACGTTATAGGAGCCGATGAGATTGGTCTGGATGACTCCCGCGTAGTTCTCGAGCGGGTTGGGCTGACCTTCCCTGTCCAAGATGCGCATCGTGTGACTGCGTCCGGCGCAGTGCACGACCGCGCGCAGGGGCCCGTGTGATTGCGCGATGTCGAGCGCGGCCGACACCGAGTCCTCGTCGGTGACGTCGGCGGGCGCGAAGCTCGCCCCTCCACCGAAGCTCGCTGCCACCGCCTCACCGGCGGAGCTGGGCAGGTCCAGGAGAGTCACGTGCGCTCCCCGTTTGGCCTGTGCGCGCGCACTGGCCAGGCCCAGGCCCGACGCCCCTCCCGTGACCAGCGCGGATGTTCCGTCAAGATTCACAAGATTCTCCTTCGTCTGAAAGCCCCGGTCGGCCTTGTTCGACCGAGACACCGGTTTAATATCAATAATATAAGCATTTTTAGCGCCCGTCGTCGAGGTCGCAACCGGCCCAGAGTGTTCGGCCGTTGACGTCCGACCTACGTGATGCGCCAAGGAGGTTGGTTTGGCGAGAGCTCTTCTCAAGCGACTTTAAATATGCTTATGATATCACCACATGTTGTAGCAGTTGTGTGATGAATACCGAACTGGCGAGGAGAAGTGACGTGGGAGAAACCCTGCTCGAGCGGGAGAAGGACCATCCCCAGGAAGTTGTCGCGGAGCGCGACGGACGACGGATCATCATCATGGACTCCGCCCGCTGGGTCGACGAGCGGAACACCGACCGGGACGTTGTCCTGCCGGCGTCGTATATCGGTGTGCTGCCCGCGCGCATGTGTGCGATCCACCGGCCCCGCGGCGTCATCGGGCACGACGCCTGCGTCGGGAAGGACGGGGCCGGGATCGCCGGGCTCTGGTATCTGGAGGCGCTGGGCATCCCCGCCGCCACTGCGGACGGCATGTCCGTGGAAATGGGTAACGGACGCGACCTCTACGACAACGGCCTGATTTCCCATGTGAACTACCACGCCGAAATCCTCGGCGTGTCAGTCGGAATGCCCGTTCGCGAAGCGGCCGAGCTGCTGCGCGACACCGAGCTGGCCGACACCACCGTGGGAAACAAGATCCGGCGCGAGATCGTCGAGGAGTTCGAGGGCCGCCGGACCGTCGTCACCGACTCCATCGTGTGGGCTCTGCCGGAGGACGCCCGCCGCAGCGTCATGGTGACCGCGGGCCACACGGGTCGCAGCGGCGCGAAGTTCCTACTCGAAGCCGACCCGTGGGCCTTCATCTGTCACGACGGTGGCATGTCGAAAAACGACTCCGGCATCGTCGGACTTCGGACCGCCGAGGGCGCCGGACTGGCCGGCGCATGCATCGACGGCCGCACTGCGCCGATCGGTGACGCCTTCCGCGGCTACCAGGAGGGCCTGATCAGCGCCTGTAACGGTCCGGCACGCGACCGCGGCGTCACCATCGGCATGCCCGTTGCTCGAGCCGCTCACCTCCTCCTCGTCGGTGGCGAGTGATGGATTTGCAGCTCGAGCGGCCACTGCCCACCCCGAGCGAGCTGACAGCGCCGTTCTGGGCTGCAGCGCGCGAGCATCGGCTGGTCCGCCCGGTCTGCGACGACTGCACCCGCAGCTTCTTCACACCTCAACTGATCTGCCCCCACTGCCTCGGCGAAAAATGGAGCTACCAGACCAGCACCGGCCGCGGAAGCATCTACAGCAGCACGATCGTGCACCGACCGCCGTCTCCCGCACTTCCTGCGCCCTACGAGCTCGCCATCGTCGACATCGACGAGGGGTGGCAGGTGCTGACCAACATCGTCACCACCGAGGGCACCCCGACGCCAATCGGCACCCGTGTCGAGGTCGCATGGGTCGAGATCGACGAGAACTGGACCTTTCCCGCTTTTCACGCCATTGACACAGAGGACTTGCCGCGATGAACATCGGACTCGCCTTCAGTAGAAACGCCCGCCGAAACCCGCATGCGCTCGCCACCTTCGCGGGCCCCGATTCGCGCACCTGGCAGCAGGTCGACGACCGCGCGTGCCGCCTGGCGAATCTGCTCATCGACCGGTACGGAGTCCAACGCGGCGACCGGGTCGCAGTACTGGTCGCCAACCGAGTGGAAGTCGTGGAACTCGTCGGCGGCTGCGCAAAGGCCGGAGCGGTGTACGTCGGGCTGAACTTCCGCCTCGGCGAGCCCGAATACGACGAGATCTTCGACAACTGCACTCCCAAGGTCATCCTCGCCGACACCGACCTCGCCCCGATAGCGCGACGACTGACCGACGGCACCGACGTGGTGGTACTCGATATCGACGATCCCACCCAATACGAGGCGCAGTTGAGCACAGCCTCTCCGGCGGCGCCCGCCACCGAGCGGTTGGTGAACTCCGAGGACGAGTTCTGCATCGTGTACTCGAGCGGCACGACGGGCCGCCCCAAGGGCATCCTCTTCAGCGTCGGTGCGACCCTTCAGCACGCGGCGGTGGCAGCATCCGAGTACGAGCTGTCCGAGAACACGAGGTGGCTGATCGCCATCCCGCACAACTCCAGCATGCAGATCACCCTTGCACCCTTGGCTCTCCTCGGCGGGGCTATCGGGTTCTCGGATTCCCGGGGATTCAAGCCCGAACGGCTCGTCGAAGAGGTGCGCTCGAATGCCGTGACGCACACGTTTCTGGTGCCGACCATGCTGATCCGTCTCCTCGAATCCGGGATCGACCGAGACACGATTCCCAGCCTGCAGACGATCGGGTACGGATCCGCCCCTATCGCCCCCGATCGAGTCGCGGCACTCGTCGAGCGCTTCGGCCCGATCTTCGTGCAGTTGTACGGGATGGCGGAAATCGCCTCGATCGGCACCATGCTTCGCAAGAGTGACCACGCCGCCGCCGCGGGCGGTCGTCCGGAACTGTTCACCACCTGCGGGAAAGAGTCGATGGCAGTGATGGTGCGCCTGGTCGACGAAACCGGTGCGGACGTTCCCGCGGGAGAGCGCGGCGAAATCGTTTTCGGCACGCCGTACACGATGATCGGCTACTACCGCGAACCAGAGCGCACCTCGGAGGCACTCATCGACGGCTGGATGCACTCCGGTGACATCGGGCAGTGGACATCCGACGGCTATCTGAAGATCGTGGGCAGGAAGAAGGATCTGATCATCCGTGGTGGGTTCAACATTGCACCCACCGAGATCGAAAACGTGCTGACCCTGCACGAGCAGGTACGCGAGGCAGCCGTCGTCGGCCTCGACGATCCCGAGTGGGGTGAGTCGATCGCCGCGGTAGTCATCGCAAGTGGGGCGCAGGCACCGTCGGTCGACGAACTCACGCAGTGGTGCCGACAGCATGGCCTCCCGAGCATCAAGGTTCCCGCACGGATCGAAGTGTGGCAGGACCTCCCACGCAACGCGGTCGGCAAGATCACCAAGGCGCAGGTGCGCGAAAGGCTGTCCTCCCCGGCGGGTGTCGTATGACCGCGCGCCACCCCTTTCACGACATTGCCGTCGTCGGCGTCGGGATGACCCAGCAGGCCCGGCGACTGGAGATGAACTCACTGACCGCAAGTGTGCACGCGGCGAGGGCCGCCCTCGCGGACGCCGGGATCGACCGCACCGACGTCGACGGCATCTGCGCCCGCTGGCCCGGACCCGGCGGCACCGTCTTCCAACCCGGATCAGCGGACTGGGCGGGACTGCTGGGAATCCCGGTGCGATGGATCGGCGACACCTACCCGCAAGGCGTGCCTGCGGTTCTCGACGCGGCCGCGGCAATCTCAACCGGGCAGTGCCACACGGTGCTGATCACCGGCGGACAGGCGGGCGTGATGAGCGCCGAAGCCGGCCGTGTCGCGTCCTACACCCGTCCGGAAAACGAGTTCGTCGAACCGTTCGGCTCATTCACCACGGCGCAGTTCGCGTTGGTCGCGCAACGGTACCTCCACGAATACCCCCATGCGAGGGACGGTATGGCCCACGTCGCCGCCGCCATCCGCAACACGGGATCGGCCAATCCCGATGCAGTGATGACCGGTCGCGGTCCCTACACCGCCGAGGACGTTCTGGCCGCGCCGAAGGTCGTCGATCCATTCACTCGGCTGGAGGTCTGCCTGGCAAACGAGGGCGCTGCTGCACTGGTCGTCACATCGATGGAGCGCGCCCGCGACCTGCCGTCGACTCCGGTCCGCATCCTCGGCGGCGGCGCAGAATGGATGCGCCAGCAATACGTCGACCCGCCCCGTTACGACGACGTCTGGATGATCGGCGCGGACGCGTCGCGTCGCGCCTACGCCACCGCAGGACTCGAACCCGAGGACCTCGACTTCGTCCAGCTGTACGACGTCAATTCCGCCGAGGTCCTCCGGCAGTACGAGGCGCTCGGATTCTGCAAACAGGGCGACGGTGGACCGTTCGCCATGGACACCGGAATCGGGATCGACGGGGGACTACCCACCTGCACCGACGGCGGCGTCCTCTCGTTCAGTCATATCGGCTGGGGCGCTCCAACATTGAAGATCATCGAAGCTGTCCGGCAAATCCGCGGGGACGGCGGCAACAGGCAGGTACCCGGAGCTCGGACCGGCCTGGTTGCCGGTGCCGGATCCGGGGCCCAGTACTACAACGTCCTCGTCCTCGGCGCAGCGGACTGACCGGGACATCGGGTCACCAGCTACGCACACCGAAGGAATCATCATGGCAGACATCGACTATGCGGTGGCCGACCACATCGCCACCATCACGCTCAACCGGCCGCAATGCAAGAACGCCTTCACATTGGAGATGATCGACACCTGGGCGAATGCGCTAATCGAGGCGGAACACGACCCCAACGTCCGCGTCGTCGTCCTGACCGGCGCTGGCGGATCATTCTGTTCCGGAGTCGACCTCACGGTTCTCGACAGCATCGAACCGACACCCCTGGGCGCCAAAAACCTCCTGACCAAGCACGTGCACCGGGTCGCCCACGCGGCGGAGGCCCTCAACAAGCCGTACCTCGCCGCGGTCTCCGGCGATGCTTTCGGTGCGGGAATGGACATGGCACTTCTCGCCGATATCCGCCTGGCCTCCGAGTCTGCCCGGTTCTCTCAGGCATACATCCGGGTGGGTCTTGTTCCCGGTGACGGGGGATGCTATTTGCTGCCCAGGATCGTCGGCACCGCCACCGCCCTGCAACTGATGTGGACGGGAAGCGTTGTCGGGGCTCAGGAAGCGCTCTCGCTCGGACTGGTCAGTGCGGTGCACCCCGACGACGAGTTGGAGAAGGAGGTGCTCGAACTGGCAACCCAGATCGCGCGCCAGCCTCCCGTTGCGGTGCAGATGATCAAGCGCAGCACCAGGCTCGGTGAAAAACATGATCTCAGAACAGCACTCGACCTGATCTCCTCGCATCACGCGGTCGTCATGTCGACCGCGGATTCGCAGGAAGCCCGACGCGCCATGGTCGAGAAGCGGCCGGCGCACTACGTCGGCCGCTGAAGCCGGTCTCCGCGGTACATCTAAACGAACACTCACACTGTGAATCCCGAACGAGAGGTTGGACGATGCGTGTCCGAAGTAAGGATGCTCCCTCGAGCGCTCAGCGGACCGAGTCGCGAAAGAAGCGCAAAGCGCTGGTCGCGGGCTCGGTCGGAAATACCGTGGAATGGATCGACTGGGCGCTGTACAGTGCGCTGGCACCGGTCTTCGCGACGCAATTCTTTCCGCCTTCGGCGCCCGGATCGGGTTTGCTGGCGACACTTGCCGTCTTCGCGGTCGGCTTTGTCATGCGGCCGGTCGGTGGTGCCGTGATCGGCGTCTTCACCGATCGTCACGGCCGGAAGAAGGGGCTGACACTGACCATCGTGATGATGGCAGGGTGCGCGTTCGTCATTGCACTGTGCCCGACGTACGACCAAATCGGTGTGGCGGCACCGATCGTGCTTCTCTTGGCCCGGCTCGTGCAGGGATTCTCGGCCGGCGGTGAGTTCGGATCCTCCTCAGCTCTCCTCGTCGAATCGGCGACGGGTATGCGACGCGCTTTCGCTGGTTCATGGCAACAAGTGTCGGCAGGGCTGGGTGTGTTGATCGCCGCCGTGCTGGCACTGATCCTCACGGCGGCACTCGATCCGGAGGTGATGTCGGCGTGGGGTTGGCGGGCCGCGTTCATCGCCGGTGGACTTCTGGGATTGGTCGGTTTGTGGCTGCGGATCGGGCTCGAGGAGACCGACAGCTTCCGGAACGCGCAAGCCGATGGACGAATCCCACGAAACCCGATGACCGAAATGTTGCGGAAGCATCCTGGTGCGGCGTTCCGAGTGATCGGCATGGCGGCCGCCGGAGTGCTGATCTACTACATCTGGATCAACTACATGCCCGGGTATGTCAGCGCCGCTCTCGGCACGATGTCATTGCAGACGGCGCTCCTGGCGAACACGATGGCGCTGGCCTACTTTCTGTGCCTCCTGCCGTTCGCCGGGATCATCGCCGATCGTGTCGGGCGCAAGCCGGTGATGTTGACGTTCGCGATCGGCTTCCTCCTGTTCGCCTACCCGGCGTTCCGAATGCTCGAGACCGGCGGCTTCTGGACTCTTCTCGCCGTCGAGATCGTAGGTGTCACCTTGTTGGCCGGTTATGCCGGACTCATTGCGACTGTAATGGCCGAACAGTTCCCTGCGGAAGTCCGCACAACAGGTATCGGGTTCCCCTACGCCGTCGCGGTTGCTCTCTTCGGTGGGACGGCTCCGTACATCACGACCTGGTTGGCGACCAACGGTCTACAAGATTGGGTATGGCTGTATGTCGCGGCAGCGGCTCTCGGAGGAGGGGTCGTATACGCGCGGATGCCAGAGACTCGTGATCGAGTGCTCGCATAAATCAGGAAACCCCCACCGGCATGAACTTCTGGAGCTCGTTCAAGAAGCCGTACGGCAAGCGGACCCTCTTCGTGACCCTGTTCTGGACGTTCCAGATCATCCCGCTGTTCGCCCTCTACACGTTCGGTCCGACGATTCTCGAGGCATTCAACATGTCCGAGGACTCGCTGCTCGGCTCACTGCTGATCAGCCTGGTCTTCCTTGTCGGGTTGGTGCCGGCGATCAAGCTGATCGACAGGGTCGGACGCCGCCCGCTGATCATCTGGTCGTTCGCGCTGATGATCATCCCACTGGTCGTGCTGGGCCTCGTCCCCAATGCGTCGATACCGATCGTGGTCACCTGCTTCTGCCTGTACGCACTGTTCTCCGGTGGTCCCAGCATCCTGGAGTGGGCGTACCCGACGGAACTGTTCCCCACCGAGATCCGCGGCACCGCAGTGGGAATCGCTACCTCGGCCAGCCGCATCGGTGCCGCAGTGGGAACGTATCTGCTGCCGATCAGTCTCGATCATCTCGGTCTCGAGACGACGATGCTCCTCGGCGCCGGAATCACCGTGCTCGGCCTCCTCGTCGGCATCGCGTGGGCACCCGAGACGAAAGGCCGCTCCCTCCAGGAGGCGGCGGGCCTGGGCCACCTCGAGCCGCGCGCGGTCGACACCAACGCGTACCGATCCCACCATCTACCCCGGTGTGCGGGTGAACCGCGCACCGGGGTTTCCAATTTTCGAGAGTGTGAGATGACAAACGCGGAACGCCCGTTACCCCCGACTGCGGACGCTTCACCTCCACTACATGGCGCACTGTTGTTGACCACCCGCCGTGCGGCCACGTCGATGCAGCGCAACCCCACACCCGGCACCCTCCTCACCGTCGGCGGCCTCTCACCCACCGAACGGAAGAAGGATGAGCGGCCCTCGCCGATCGACGGGTGCGGTGTTCTCACAGAATGTGATCCACCGTGGAGGCATTTCGATTCACAGATCGAGTACCAGTCGGTCGGACGTGCACCGCGATACGCAGATCATCATGGTGTCGCCACGCTCGCGCTCGTCGCCGGTCAGGACGGTGTCGCGGTGCTCGGGCCTGCCGTCGAGGACCGGTGTTTCGCAGGTGCCGCACAGCCCTTCCCGGCACGACGAGAGCACCGGGACCCCGTGCTCGCGGACCACGTCGAGGACGGAGCGGTTCTGCTCGACGTGCAGGATGGCGCCGCTGCGGGCGAGTACGACCTCGAATGCGGTATCGATCTCGTCGTGCTGGGCCGGGGCGCTGAAACGTTCGGTCTGAAGCGTGAGGTCTGCGGCGCTGCACGCGGCAGCGAGCGCGTCGAGGAGCGGCGCGGGCCCACAGGCCAGGACCGTCGTGCCCGGATCCGCGGAACCGAGGAACGCTTCGAGGTCGAGAAGCCCGTCGGTGTCCTGCGGGCTGACGAGGACCTTGTCTCCGTGGCGTTCGAGGCGCGACAGAAAGGCCATCGACGATCGGGTTCGTCCGCCGTAGAGCAGCTTCCACGGTTGTGCGCGTCGCTCGGCGTCCTCGATCATCGGCAGGATCGGGGTGATGCCGATGCCACCGGCGACGAAGACGTACGACTCGGCGTCGGGCATGCGGAAGTGGTTGCGAGGGCCACGAACGCGGATCGATGCGCCGACCGCGAGGTGGTCGTGCACGTGCGCCGATCCTCCGCGGGAGCGGGGTTCGCGCAGGACGGCGACGCGCCACCTGTCGTGGTCGTGGGGGTCGCCGCACAGAGAGTATTGACGAGTCAGGGTGTCGCTCAGGCACAGGTCGATATGAGCGCCCGGCTCCCAGGCGGGGAGCGTGACCCCGGCGGGTGGGGTGAGGGTGAGCGAGACGACGCCGTCGGCTTCGGTTTCCACGGCCTCGACCACCAGGTCGGCTTCCCACAGGGTGCGTCGGACGACAGGTGGACTCACCGGCGCGTCCGGGCGCAGCCGGCCGGTGGTGGGGGTGGAGGTCATGGCCTGCCAGGTTCTGCGTTGGAACATGGCTATGGACGACTCGCAATTGGTCATCAACCGGCCCTGCGGGACTGCGCCGGAGTCGTATCCGGCCTGCTGGGCGGCGACGACCGTCTTGTCTTCGTCGAACGTGCGGTCGTAGACGTCGAGCCATTGCCCCAGCACCGTCGGATCGGTGCCGGGTTTGACGAAGGTGTCGACGACGAACCGGCTGCCGTGTGAGCCCGTCGGTATCGTGCGGGCGATGATCCCGATGAAATCGTCGACGGACAGGAACGTCACGGGCCACAGGTACAGCAGCCGAAATCCGTCCAGTTCGGCACGATCGGCGAGGCGTTCGGTCACCGCAGTGGGCGCCGCGACCTGGACCGCGACGTTCTCGAACTCCGTGCACAGGTAGTTCCTGGTGGTGGTGTCGAAGACGGTGGCGTAGGTGTCCTCGTGCACCAGCGGGCAGTGGTAGCACTCGAGTGCGTTCTCGGTGAACAGCTTCCAGTTCGCCGGGATGTCGTAGGTGTAGGTGCCGCTGAACTCCCAGTCCGCGAAATCGAAGTTCAGCTCCTCGACGACCTCGTGGGCCCCGGCCAGGAACTCGTGCAGCGGTGCCGCTTCGATGTCGGGGTTGGCGAAGACGAAGCCGTGAAAGGTGTCGACCTGCACCGGTCGCAGTCCCAGGGTTTGCCGGTCGAACGCGTCCTCGTTCTGCAGGCCCGGCGCCGAGCGCAGTGACCCGTCGTGGGTGTAGGTCCATCCGTGGTAGCGGCATTGGAACAGCTGCCGGCAGCCGTTCCCTTCGGCGACGGGGTGCAGGCGGTGGCGGCAGATATTGACGTGCCCGTGCAGGGCGCCGTCGCGGTCGCGGACGACGACGACGGGAAGATCACCCAGTTGCGCGGTGAGATACGCGCCGGGCTCGGCGAGTTCCCTTTCGGGTCCGACGTACTGCCAGGCCTTCGAGAAGATCAGTTCCTTCTCGGCCTCGAACGTGTCGGGGTCGGAGTACATGGCGGCCGGCAGTTGCCAGCCGGCGTCCAACGATGCGGTGACACTGTCCCGGGCCTGTCGGGGTGGGGTCAGGTTGGTCATCTCACTCCTTCGGACGGGGTGGGTTCCGATGTCTGTGTTTGTGTGGGTATCGGCCGACTCTCGGGGTCGCGCAACGTCAGCGGTACCCGATCCTGGACGAGTTTGCGGTAGACGAACAGGACGACTCCGATCAGCAGCAGGGCTAGGCCGAGGAACACCTCTTTGACGCTGCCGACGTAGCTCAGCCCGGGGTTCAGGGCACCGACGACGAGGATGATCAGGTTGAAGGCGGCCACGACGACGGCGATCGGGATCCAGATGCCCGGCAACCGGATCGGCCGGGGCCAGTCGGGGCGGTCCTTGCGCAGCAGCAGAAACGCGATCACCGCGAGGGTGATGGCCAGGATGTAACCGAGGTTGCTGGCGATGAGGATTGCGACCGGGTTGCCGACGAAGACCAGGATTCCGAGGTTGACGACCATCGTCGCCCACAGTGCGCGGCTGGGTACGCCGCGGGAGTTGAGTTGGTCGAGTTGGGTGATCGACATCTTGTCCGCCGAGAGTCCGTAGAGGGCGCGGCCGGCGTCGGCCGAGGAGGAGATCATGCTCAGAAACAGTGCCCCGCAGAGGATGACCGTGATCAGCCCGGACAGTCCGCCGGAGATGTGCCCGATGCTGACGATGCCGTAAGTGATCGGGTTGGCGAGGAATTCGTCCTCGGTCAGCTGCCCGGCGGTGGCGATCGGGACGATGGTGTAGGCGCCGACCATGAACAGGGCGATCGACGTCAGGGCGCGGGAGGTGTCCCGGGTGGTGTCGCGGTATTCCGGGGCGAAGACCGCGCACAGTTCGGATCCGTAGATCGCCCAGGCGGACACGTAGAGCCACACGATGAAGGCGGTCCAGTTCCCGTCCAGGTGGGAGGTCAGGTTGGCGGTCGACCACTGCCCGGAGGCGAACGGCCCGATCGCCAGCGCGAGGAGCACGAGGACGAAGGCGACGCCGATGACCTGGTTGAAGCGCAGCGCGACGCGGATGCCGAGCACGTTCAGTGCGGTGCACGCGACGACCGTGCACGCCGAGATCACATGGGGCAGGCCGAAGGCGACGCCGCCGAGAGTGAACAGCGTCCAGGTGTTGCCGGGGAACCATTGCGCTGCCACGAGTTGACCGATGGTCAGACCGACCAGCGAGAGCACCAGCGCCCAGCCGCACCAGTAGCCGAAGGCGGCGATCGGGGCGATCGGGGTGAAATATCGTTTCCAGCCTTCGGCGGCGAACATCGCCACACCGCCGGCCTTGTCGGCGAACATGGCGGCCATTTCGGCGAACAGCTTGTTCTGGCACAGGGCCACCACCGACAGCAGCACGCAGATCACCACCGCGGGGACGGCGCCGATGGCGCCGATGACGTACCCGACGGAGACGAACAGGCCGTTGGCGATCGGCAGGGCGAGCATGAACCCGTCGTACCAGCGCAGGGTCTTGGGGGGATGGGACTCGGTGTCGTGTACCGGGGATATGGTGTTGTCGGACATAGGTTTACCTCGAAACGGGGAGGCGGATGGGGGCGGGGCTGACGGCGCCGGTGGGCATCTCGGTGGCCTCGATCTCGACGTTGTCGATCAGTGCCGCCATCGCCAGGAACTTCGGCAGGTTCTTCACGTCGGCGTTGGCGGCGTCGGCGGCGGCCCTGGTTTCGTAGATCCAGACGTCGATCCACGTCCCGTCCGTCTTCCGCGTGCACAGCGGCACCGACCACAGAGCGGGATGGGCTGCCTTGACCTCCGTGATCGCCTCCTGTCGGCGTTCGAGGAAGGTGTCGACATCGGCGTCGGCGACGGTGAATCGGACAAGTTCGACACAGTAGGTCATGGTCAGTTCTCGCTTTCGAGTTCGGTGACGAGGTGCCGGGCGGTCTGCAGGCCGGATTCGATGGCGCCGTCGATGAATCCGGCCCAGCCGCGGGCGTAGTCGCTGCCGGCGAGTCGGATGCGGCGGGTGGTGTCGCGGGCGGCGTGGGCGACGGCGTCGAGTTGGTTCGGCGCCAGCATCGGCCACGTTTCGCCCGACAGCGGGTCCGCGGTCCAGTCGTGGGCGTCGACGGCGACGACCTCGAGGTCGGGGCGCCACTTGCGCAGTTCGGCTTCCACGGCGCGGGCGTCGGTGAGGTCGATGAGTCCGGACCGGGGTCCGAAGGCCACGATCAGGCTGTCTCCGTCTACCGGGTACTCGTACTGTGCGAAGTTCAGGACGGCGTCGCTGTCGGCGAGGGCGGCGAATTTCCCGACGTCACCCTTGACACGGATCCAGACCTTCACTCCGCTCGATGCCTGCCCCTCGGCGGCGACCGCGTCGAGGCCGTGACCGAGGCCGGGGGTGACGGCGATGCTGCCCAGAATGTTGAGCGGCACGGTGATCACCACCCTTCTGCCGCGCAGGCTGGTTCCGTCGCCGCAGGTGACGGTGACCCCGTCGGCCGTTTCGTCGATGCTGGTGACGGTGGTGTTCAGGCGGATGTCGGCGCCGGCCGCGTCGGCGGCGATCGCGTCGAGTAGCGACTTGGTTCCGTGGGCGAACTTGTAGGTGGCGCATGCCTCGAACATCAGTTTCCAGTCGCCGCCGGAGAGGGCGCACCACCGCAGTGCCTGGGTGTAACCGCTGCGGGCGGGATCGCCGCTGAAGTTCAGTGCCCACATGCCGTCGAGGAGGGCGCGTTGTTGCGGGTCGAGGTCGAGTCCGGCGATCTTCTCGGCCACGCTGATCTGGTCGAGGGTCTTCATCTCATCCGACAGCGGAAAGTAATCGTAGGGCTGGGGCAGTACCCGGCGGGACTCGGCGAGGACCTCGGTCATCGGTGCGTCGAGCAGGTCGAGCATGGTGTCGGCGGTGCCGGTGCGGACGTCGTCGCCGACCCGCCAGTAGGCGGTGTCGAGTTCGGGACCGGCGACCAGGTCCAGGTCGTAGCGGCTGATCTCGGCCCAGACGTGCGGCTGGATCCAGTGCACCCAGGTGCCGCCCATGTCCAACTCTCGTCCGAGGGTGGTGTCGCGGGTCCAGGTGCGTCCGCCGAGGCGGTCGCGGGCTTCGAGGACGACGGTCCGCACACCCTGTCGGGTCAGTTCCCGCGTGGCAGTGATTCCGGCGAATCCACCGCCGACGACGATCACGTCGGTGTCGTAATGCATGTCAGTACTCCTGAGAAGTGAAGGACGAATTCGTTGACGCGGCAGCGGGTCGGGCGGTGCGGGTGCCGTGGGGGACTTCCGCCCGGCCGAGAACTGTCCATCTGGACAGCAGTGAGGTATGACACATAGAATGCACCTCGTGGAGAAACTGGTCAAGTGGACAGGGAGAAATTTCTTCGCAGGGTCCGGAACGACCCGGGTCGGCCACGACCGCGTACAGAATCGGAGAATGACCACGATGAGCAGCTCGCAGGAAGACCCCGCCCGTCAGGCGCCCCGCTACGGAGAGGGCCGCACCGCCCTCCTGTCGGCGGCCGTGCGTGTGGTCGCCGAGCAGGGACTCCGGAAATTGACGTACCGGGCGGTGGCGCGCGAGGCCGGCGTCGCCCATGGACTGGTCGCCCATCACTTCGGCTCTCGCGACGCGCTCCTCGAAGCGGCGCTGCAGTTCTCCCTGGACAACAGCGTGACCTCTATCAGCACCCGTCCGGGAAGTGGTGATCTCGACGCCGTCTTCGCCGGGTTGGTGACGATGGTGGAGAACAACCCTGACGATCAAGCCTTCCAATACGAGCTGATCCTCGAGTGCCGACGCCGGCCGGAACTGCGCCCGTATGTCGAGTCGATCTACCAGGCATACATCGACGGGCTCCAGTTCGAGCTCGAGTGCGCCGGGATGGACCCCGACCCCGCCTTGAGTCACTTGATCTATGCGGCCGCCGACGGCCTGGTTTTCCATCAGATCACCATCGGCCGCCCCGAGTTGACCGAACGATCCCTCACGCATCTGCGAGCCCTGCTCCAGCAGAACAGATCCGGGCGAGAGGTGTCACAGTCTCCGTCGGAATCGGCGAGGCACCTGCACTCCGGTAGCGAGGAGCGAGTCAACTATGGGTGAGATCGTCGAACGTCGGAATCGACCCGTCGATCTCGACACGTTCCGGGCGTCGGTGATCGACAGCTTCGTTCCGTTGGAGACGTCGATTGCCCCGGCCACCGATTTCGAGGGGTATATCCACGGCACCTCCCTCGGTCAGGTCCAGGTGGCCGAGGTTGTCGCGTCGGCGCACACGGTGCGCCGCACCCCGCGGACGATCCGCGCGAGCGATCCGGGTTTCTACAAGGTGGGGTTGCAGGTCCGCGGCTACTGCGTGCTGACGCAGGACGACCGTGAGGCGGCATTGACGCCGGGTGACTTCGCGATCTACGACACGACGAGGCCCTACCAACTCTCGTTCGACGATCGGTTCCGGATGCTGGTCATGATGTTCCCGCGTGAGCTGCTGCGGATCCCGCCCACAGGAATAGCCGAGCTCACGGCGCGGAGGATCTCCGGCCGCCAGGGCATGGGCGCGCTGGTCGCTCCGTTCGTCAAGGATCTGGGGGAGCGGGTCTTCGATACCGCGCCCGCGGTGGCGGTGCATCTCAACGACGCGGTCCTCGACGTGCTCGCCGCGGCATTTGCCGAACAGCTGCAGATCACCGACAGCCTGTCGCTCGAATCGCGGCACACGGCTCTCCGCGTTCGGGTCGGTTCGTTCATCGAGGAGCACCTGTCGGATCCGGGCCTCGATACGACGATGGTGGCTGCCGCGCACCATATTTCGGTGCGGCATCTGCAGAAGATCTTCGAGGCGGACGGCACCCCGGTGGGCGGGTGGATCCGGGAACGCCGCCTCGAGCAGTGCCGGCGGGACCTCGTCGATCCGCGAAATCGCCACCTCCCGGTGGCCGCCGTGGGAGCGCGCTGGGGGTTCTCCGACCCGGCGCACTTCTCGCGGTTGTTCAAGACCCGTTTCGGAGTCACCGCCGGCCGCTATCGGTCTGCCGGCGGTGCCCTCGATCAACCTGTTGACTGAAAGCCCTACTCGGCCATCTGCGGAACCGGCGTGGTGACGGCAGGCGCGACGATCCGCCGGGGTTGGGCGGCCATGATCAGTGCCAGCGACAGGACCAGTCCCGCAGCGCTGACCCCAATCAACGTTCCGTATCCGCCTGCGCTCTCGACGAGGCGTCCTCCCATGAACGGGCCGATCGCGAAGCCGCCGCCGATTGCGATGTTGGCCAGGTTCACCAGCCGCCCCGACCGATCCAGGCCGGACAGTGTGGACATGATGTAGGGAAGAATGAACGTCCAGGTGAATTTGAAAAGGAGTGCTGCAACGGTGAATCGGAGCAGTCCGGGCATTCCGGTGAGCAGACCGACCGACAGCGTCATCGCCACGTACCCGACGAGGAGGTTGGTTCTCGTGCTCGGCCGGGCGCCCAGGACGGTGGCCAGTGCGGAACCGGCGATACCGAGCACGGTGGCGATCGACAGGATCGCACTCGAGGTTTCGGTGCCGATGGCGGATGCAGCGGCGACGCCGCCGACGAACGTCCAGATTCCGCTGAGGCTCACGTAGAAGGCGAGCACACCGACGAGCCCGAATGCGGCGCGCAGCACGTAGTTGCGCGCCGGTCCGGTCTCGTCGTCGGAGGCGCGGTCGGCCGCAATGTTGCGCTCCGGCAGGAATCGGGTGAGCGGCAGAACGAGGATCATCAGCACGGCGAGGGTCAGTACACGATGCCGATTCCGAAGGTGTCGAAGAAGCGCGGAAGCACTGCCAATCCGATTGCTCCGAAAGATAATTGCCCCATCACCCACAGCCCGTACACGCGGTTGCGGTCGCGGGTCCGGGCGGCGAGGGACATGCACAGAACCATCAACGACCCGCCTGCGAGGGAGGTGAGGAAACGGACGGCGAGCAGGGTGCCGTAGTCGTCGATGTACGCGGAGCTGACGTTGCCGGCGATGAAGACCACACCGAAGATCGTGGACATCGTCCGGATGTTGAACTTCTTCATCCACCACAGTGCAGGGATCGAGGCGAAGCTCATCGCACCCAGTTCGGCAGAGAACAAGTCACCCGTCTGCGAGGGATTCAGTCCCAGCTGAAGTTGGAGCTGACTGGCAACTGCGGGAGCCATGAGCAGGAGGGTGCCGACAACGGAGGAGAAGAGAACGATCAGTGCCACACGTCCCTTGGAGTTGGGATCGGTGCTGTCGAAGGTGGTGCGTCGACCGTCGAAAGTGGGGGGCATCGGGTGGTCCTTCGTGAGTGGGGGAGGTTCGGGTTCAGTGCAGTCCGAGCTGGGTGAGGACGGTGAGCTGATCCCAGTACCGCCGGGTCGAAGCGATCCGGCCGTTCTCGACCCGGTGGATGTCGCAGAAGGGAACCGACAGCGTGCGACCGGTAGGCCGGATTTCCTCTCCGTCCTGGGTCGTGAGGGGGCCGGTGTGGGTACCGACGGCAACGAACTCGGTGACGACCAGCCCGTCACCCCCGGCGAACGTGAGCTTTTCGCACGTTCCGTCGCGGAACGGCCCGTCCCAGTGCCGGTAGTTGTCCGCCATCCCGGCGTGGCCGGCGTGGACCTCTCCGGTGGGCAGATTCGTCCAGGTTGCGTCGGGGGTGAACGAATCGACCCAGGTCGCGATGTCTCGGGTGTTCCACGCCTCGTACAAGGCTGCGACGGCGTCGAAATCAGGATTGGACACGGTGAGACCTCCAGTGTTGGTCAACAGTCGGAAGGGTGTGGTGCGCTCAGGGCCGATGGAGATCGGCGGCGGTCGATGCCTCGGCGTCGAAGACGGTGCGTCCCTCGAAGAGGGTTCGCAGCACCTGTGTGGATCCGACCTGCTCGGTCGGGACCTCGAAGATGTTGCGGTCGAGCACGATCAGATCGGCGGACTTCCCGGGGGTGATCGTGCCCTGCACGTGGTCGCGACCGACGACTCGTGCGCCGCCGAGGGTCATCAGATGCACAGCGGTGGCGAGATCGACGGCCTCGTCTCCGCGTTGCAGCATGCCCTGCAGGGCAGGGAACAGGTTCGGATTCGGGGTGATGATCCAGTCCGAGCCAACGGTCATCGTGGCACCCGAGTCGAGGATGGTGCGGAATTTGAATGCATCGTCGTGCCCGGGAATGTCGAGGTGCCAGATCGCGGGCGACATCTCGGCGATCACGTCGAGCCGGCCGAATCGCGTGTAGTCGTCGTCGTGGATGAACGGGCAGTGCGCGATCTCGTGGGCCGGGCCGCGCATGCCGTTGGTCTGGCGGACGGTCTCGAAGGCGTCGAGTGCGGCGCGCACGGAACCCGCACCGGCGCAATGAATTTTCACCGACAGCCCGGCCGCGTCGAATCCGCGTAGCGCCTCGGTGAGTTGATCTTCGTCGACGAGAATGTTGGTGGGGTCGACGCGGCCGTCGGCGTCGAGGTCCGCCTGTGTCATGTGCGGCGGCAGGGGCGATCCGTCGAGCCAGATCTTGATGCGTCTGGTATCCAGATGCTCACTGGTGAACGTCGCCCGTTCGGCGATGGTGCGGTCGAGTTCGGCGGTATCGGCCATGCCGAAACCCTCCTCCTTCCAGACCAGGTGCGCGGCAACGTGCAAATTCAGTGCGCCGTCCCGGTCGAGGTCCCGGTAGGCCGCGAGCGCCTGCGGAGACGCGGAGGCCTCCTGGACGGACGTGATGCCGTACCGATGGCACACCGACGCCGCCCAGGCGACCGCGTCACGATAGATGTCGGCACGGTAATCGGACATGGCGCGCATGACGGGCCAGCGGGCCTGCTCGACGAGTTCCCCGGTCAGCTCGTTCGTCCCTTCCCGGCGGACCAGTCGGCCACCAGGTGGGTCCACCGAGTCGTCGGAGAGCCCGGCGAGGGCGAGTGCGGTGGAGTTGGCGAGGGCGTGGTGAATGGTGTAGTCGTACAAGAACACCGGCTGATCGGGAAACGCCTCGTCGAGGAATGTGCGGTCCAGTTCTCCCGCGGCGAAGTCGGCAGGAACGAACTCGCCGCCGACGATCCAGGGCTGCACGTCCTCGTCGACGAGTTCGGCGCATCTGCAGTGACCGAGGTCGTGCACGATCTCCTTCGGGGAGCCACCCGGTGTCAGGCGGGCCTCGTAGCGAAACTTCAACCCGCTGAACAGCAGATGGGTGTGGGCATCGTGCAGTCCGGGCATCGCCATGCGGCCGTCGAGGTCGACGAATTCGGTACCGTCCGGGGCGGCGTCACGGACGTCGTCGTCGGACCCGACGACCGTGAAGACGCCGTTGTCGACCAGAACGGCCTGCACCCAGGGTGCGGCCGGGTCGACGGTGTAGATGCGGCCGTTGAGCAACGCGGTAGGCATCGGTTCTTCTTTCCATCGTGGGTAGGGGCGTCGAGTTGAGCCGTTCGCACTGTGGTCCGTCAGGACATGGAGACGGCGAGTGAGAATCGTGGGTCGAGGGCGACGGTGCCGACGTCGACCGCGCTGTGCCCGCCGTCCACCGGCAGCACGGCGGCGTTGACGTAGGAGGCGGCGGGGGAGAGCAGCCACGCAATGGTGGCGGCAACTTCGGCGGCATACGCGGGCCGAGGCAGCGGGACGAGTGCGGAGGCGAGGCGATAGGCCTGCTCCGCGTCGACGCCGCGTTCACCGCCGAGTTCGGCCATTTCCTCGTCGGCCATCTCGGTGCGGGTCCAACCGGGGCAGACGACGTTGGCGCGCACTCCTCGCGGCCCGTAGTCGACGGCGACCGACTGCAGCAGCATGCTCAGTCCGGCCTTGGTGGCGTTGTAGCCGGGGGTTCCGCCCGAGGCGCGCAGCCCGCTGACCGAGGACACCCCGACTACTGCCCCGCTGCTCCTGACGAGGTGCGGCAGGGCGGAGTGCAGCAGGCGGTAGGGCCCGGTGAGGTTGGTCTCGACCATCGCCGCCCAATCGCTGTCGGACAATTCGCCGACCGGCCCGGGGCGGACGACTCCGGCATTGAGGACCAGTCCGTCCAGGCGCCCGAAACGGGTGACGGTGCTCTCGACGAGGCGGGCAACGGCGGCCTTGTCGGTGGTGTCGGTGACGATCGGATGTGCCCCGGTGGCGTCGGCCACCCTCTCGAGCGCGTCCGCCCGCCGCCCGCAGATCGCAACGGACCAGCCGGCGGCAGTGAGCGCCTGCGCGGTGGCGGCACCGATCCCGCTCCCGCCGCCGGTGACTATGGCGACTGCGCCGGACGCCTCCCGGGCAGCGAGCGTGGCCTGCGGTTCGTAGTCCGCTGTATTCGTCATGGTGGGGTCCTTCTGCGTGCCGAGGGCATGGGTGCGGTCGAAGCGAACCGCTGGCGAAGAGGAGCCAAATATCCAGATGGATAGATGTGATCGGTGGCACAAATATGCCCCGTGCTGTACAACTAGTCAAGTGGATAGATGAAAAGAATCCTGGAGGACTCCGATGACCGCTGTTACGTCCACGCCGGGTCGGAGTTCGCCGATGTACGGCGAGGGCAGACAGGCTCTGCTCGCCGCCGCCGTCCACGTCGTCGCCGCCCAGGGGCTGCGACATCTGACCTACCGGGCCGTCGCCCGCGAGGCGAACGTCACGCACGGCCTCGTCGCCCACCACTTCGGCAGCCGCGACGCCCTGCTCGACGCTGCCCTGCAGTATTCCGTCGAGAACAGCGTCGCCTCGATCAGTACCCGGCCCGGCACCGGTGATCTCGACGCGATCTTCGCCGGACTGATCGGGATGGTCGTCGTCAATCCTGACGAGCAGGCCTTCCAGTACGAACTGATCCTCGAATCGCGGCGCCGTCCCGAGCTGCGTCCGCACGTCGAGTCTCTGTACGGAACCTATCGTCATGCGCTGCGTGAAGAGTTGGCGCACGGCGGAATCGACTGCGACGAGGCGATGGCTCAGCTGTTCATCGCGGCCGCCGACGGGCTGATCTTTCAGCAGATCACCCTCGACCGACCCGAACTCAACGAGGCCGCGCTCGCGCACCTGCGCCGGTTTCTGCGCACGCTCGTCGAGTGAGGTGCGGGACCCGTGCTCCCCCACGTGGTTTCCGGTGAATCTCTCGATTGTCCTGCCGCCGAAGGTGTGCGGGATTAGTCAATACTTGTACGGTTCCGGGCAATGCGGTTCCGCCGATTCGGGAGCAGAGTGAGATTCACGTCACGTGACCTGGTCACGAGTATTTCGAGGAGTTCTCACAATGGATGTGCGCGAGCAGTTGCTGATCGACGGCCGGTGGGTTCCGGCCCGGTCCGGTGCCGAGTTCAAGACCTACGATCCGGCGACGGGTGAGCCGCTGGGCACGGT
>NZ_JBHUSF010000088.1:0-29181 GCF_042673295.1 Rhodococcus sp. NPDC057014 | reverse complement strand
GTTGGATCTTGCACGACCACCGAGGGTGGGTTCGAATCACGATTCGAACCCACCCTCGATGTCGTTGCGCCCCAGGCAGACAGGCTGTCGCCCGCCCGCCCGGTGGTCCCCGCCACCCCGTCGTGACATGGGTGGACACAAACGTATGCCATTCCGTAACCTATCCGAGACCTTGCGAAGTCTTGTCGCGCCAACCGGGCGGCAACGCGGGTCGCCACCTCTTCGGCACTCCGCGGTCGTCTCGGCCGGGGAAATTCCTGAGCCGCGCATCGACCCGGCTGGTGGAGATCGACGATCGGAGAACCGCATTTCCGTGGCCTCACACAAGATGAAGCGCTCCCTGGGCAGCGTGCTGACAGCCGGAGTGCTGTCGGCGGCGCTCGTGTCGCTGCCCTCCATCCCGGCGGGTGCGGACCCGGTCACCACCAACCCGACCGAGGCGCTGACGAAGCTCGGCGACCTGTCCCGGCAGTCCGAGCAGACGTCGGAGGCCCTCCACAACGCGCAGATCGATCTCGAGGCCAAGCAGTCGGCGCAGCGCGACGCGGACGCCCGGCTCGCGGCGGACCAGGGCGTGCTCGACGAGGCCAACGCGCGCGTCGCCGTCTTCCAGCCCGTGGTGAACAAACTCGCCACCGCCAACTACCAGGGCGCCCGAACCAATCGCCTGTTCGCCGTGATGGTCAGCGACTCACCGCAGCAACTCCTCGATCAGATGTCCGCGCTGGACGCCATCTCCAACGACACCCGCAACCAGGTCGCGCAATTCCAATCGGCCACGTCGGACGCCACCAAGGCGGCGGAGGCGTCGAAGCAGTCGGCGGAGTCCGCGCGGGCGGCAACCGAACAGGCCAAGGTGGTCAGCGACGACCTGCAGCGCAAGCAGAGCGACCTGCAAGCGCAGATCGCCGACGTGATCAAGGCGTTCGGCGATCTCACCGGCGCCGAACGCGACCAGCTGGCGGGGACGCCCTTCCCGCCCGGCTTCGATCCCAACACGATCCTCGCGCACCTCACCCCCGGCTCGGGCACGAGCGCGCTACAGGCGGGCATGACCCGCATCGGCGACCCGTACGTGTGGGGCGCCACCGGACCCGACCAGTTCGACTGCTCCGGGCTCGTCGTCTGGGCGTACAAGCAGATCGGCAAGACGCTCCCGCGGTCCAGTCAGGCTCAGGCCAGCGGCGGCACCCCGGTGTCCCGCGACGAACTCCAGCCCGGCGACGTCGTCCTCTTCTACAACGACGCGTCCCACGTCGGCCTCTACGCAGGAAACGGCAACATTCTCCACGCCTCGACGTTCGGTGTGCCGGTGAAGATCGAGTCGATGGCGAAGTTCCCCTTCTACGGGGCGCGCCGCTACTGACGGCCACCGTCGGGCGACGGCACGCGGGCGTGCTCATACACTCACCGGCGTGCCCGCATCAGACCCGTCTCCCGCAACGGATACGACCTCACGCCGAAAAGCGCGCCCGTGGGAGCTGGCGGCGCTGGCCGGACTCGTCCTCGCCGTCGTCGTCGTACTCGCGCTGACCGGGTTCTCTCACGACGAACGGGGCGCCGACGGGGCGGTCGGCACCGCGCAGGCAGACACGGAGTCGCGTGCAGCGGCCGTCCAGGTGCTCCTCGACACGTGGGCGTCGGCCGTGCGGACGAACGACACGGCCCGCCTGTCCGGTCTGATGGATCGGGCGGCGTCGCCGGGCTTCCTGGCCGCCGAGACGCGCCGCGCGAGCAACGTTGCCGGGGTGGAATTCTCGGACTGGGGATACGAGATCACCGAGAGTCCCGAGACGGCGGTGCCGTCGAGTCTCGTCGACGCGCTCGGGGCCGACGAAGTGTGGGCGCCGGCCGTGCAACTCCGCTACGCGATCGCGGGAGCGGACGAGAGACCCACCCGCAAACCCGTCGCGCTCGTCGTCGCCCGGCGCGGTGACAGCTGGGCACTCGTCAGCGACAGCGCCGGCGTGGACGGCGAGCGGCGGACCTGGCGCGGCCCGTGGGACTTCGGATCCGTCGTGTCGCGCCGCGTCGACACCGGCGACGGCCGGACGTCGGTGGTCCTCGGACATCCCGAGAACGTCGCGATGGTGGACCGGCTGGCGGAGGAACTCCCCGCCGCCGTCGTCAACGCGACCCAACTGTGGGGTTCGGACTGGGCGGGCCGCGCGCTCGTGTGGGTCGCCGGATCGCAGGACGAGTTCACCGCACTCGTCGGGCCCGATCACGACGGACGCGGCATCGCCGCCGTCGCCATCTCGGACGCCGTCGACCCATCCGCCGACGCGGTCACCGGGCAGCGGATCGTGTTCAGCCCCTCGTCGGCGGAGCGGCTCACAGACGTCACCCGGCGGGCGATCCTGCGACACGAACTCATCCACGTGGCGGCGCGCGCCGAGACGGTGGACCGCTCACCGATGTGGGTGCTGGAGGGCTACGCCGAGTACGCCGCCTACCGGGGAACCGGTCAGGCCGCACGGCAGATCGCGCCGGCCCTGACCGCGCAGGTGGGCGCCGAAGGCCCCCCGACCGGTTTCCCCGAGAACACCGCCTTCTCCGAATCCGGCGAACGCGGCTCGGTCGCCTACGAGACCGCGTGGTCGATCAACGCCTTCGTCGCGGAGCAGTACGGCGAAACGAGGCTGACGGAGTTGTACCGGAAGCTGGCCGTGGGAGAGGCCGATCCGGACACGGTCGACGCACGACTGTCCGACGTCCTCGGCGTCGATGCCGAGCAGTTCCGGGACCGCTGGACCGACTGGGTGGGCGCTCACCTGGGGTGACCCTGCGTCGGTGACCGCGCGGCCGACCGCCTACGGTGATCACATGCGCCGAACACTGTTGGTGACGAACGATTTTCCGCCGCGGCCCGGCGGAATTCAGTCGTACCTGCACACCTTCGTCAAGCACCTGCCCGCCGACGACCTGGTCGTCTACGCCCCGCGCTGGCGCGGTGACTCGCACATCAAGTTCGATGCGCGGCAACCGTTTCAGGTCGTCCGGCACCCCACGACCCTGATGGTTCCGACACCGTTCGTCGCGCGCCGCGCCACCAGGTTGCTCGCCGAACACGACTGCACCGGCGTCTGGTTCGGCGCGGCGGCCCCGCTCGCACTGCTCAGTTCGACGCTGCGCCGCGCCGGAGCGGAACGGGTGGTCGCGAGTACCCATGGACACGAGGTCGGCTGGTCGATGCTCCCCGCCGCCCGCCAGGCCCTCGGCCGGATCGGCGACGGCACCGACGTCGTCACGTACGTCAGCCGCTACACCCGCGGCCGGTTCGCGTCCGCATTCGGCGCCGGCGCGGCACTCGAGCACCTGCCGCCCGGAGTCGACACCGACCTGTTCACCCCGGACGGCGGGGCGCGGTCCGAACTGCGGTCCCGGTACGGACTGGGCGACCGGCCGACGATCCTGTGCCTGTCCCGGCTCGTGCCGCGCAAGGGCCAGGACATCCTCATCAGGGCGCTCCCGAACATCCGCGAACACATCGACGGGGCCGTCCTCGTGATCGTCGGCGGCGGACCCTACGAGGACCGCCTGCGCTCCCTCGCGCGCTCGGCCGGCGTCGAGGACCACGTCGTGTTCACGGGAACGGTGCCGTCGGCGGAGTTGGCGGCGCACCACACGATCGCCGACGTGTTCGCGATGCCGTGCCGCACGCGGGGCGCGGGACTCGACGTCGAGGGCCTCGGCATCGTGTTCCTGGAGGCGTCGGCCTCCGGTGTCCCGGTCATCGCCGGACAGTCCGGCGGCGCCCCGGAAACGGTGCGGCAGAACGAAACCGGGATGGTCGTGGACGGCACGTCGGTGGCCGAGGTGGCGCGATCGGTGATCGCGGTGCTGTCCGATCGCGACCGGGCGGCGGCGATGGGCGCCGCCGGCCGGGACTGGGTCAAGGCGCAGTGGCGTTGGGACGTGCTCGCCGCGAAGCTGCAGTTCCTGCTGGCGTGACCGCCCCCGTGAGTACTTATTAACCGCGGGCGGTTGAGAAGTACTCACGAGCGCCGGAGGCGCACTATCTGGCGTAGAGGGCGGCGATGTCGTCGGCGAAGCTGTCGTGCACCACGTTGCGCTTGAGCTTCATCGTCGGCGTGAGCTCGCCGGTCTCCTCCGTGAAGTCGACGGGCAGGACCCGGAACTTCTTGATGGCCTCCGCGTGCGACACGAGCTTGTTGGCCTCGGCGACGGCCTCGTCGATCTCGGCCGTGAGGTCGGCGTCCGAGAGTAGGTCGGCGACCGTCGTGCCCGCGGGCTTGCCGTTGCGCTCGTTCCACGCCGGCAGTGCGTCGGCGTCGATGGTGATGAGTGCGCCGATGAACGGCTGCTGGTCGCCGACGACGATGGCCTGGCTGATCAGCGGGTGGGCACGCAGGTGATCCTCGAGCTGGGCGGGGGAGACGTTCTTGCCGCCCGCTGTGACGATGATCTCCTTCTTGCGTCCGGTGATGGTGATGTAGCCGTCCGCGTCGACCGAGCCGAGGTCGCCGGTGTGGAACCAGCCGTTCTCGATCGCGTCGGCAGTCGCGTTCTCGTTGCGCCAGTAGCCGCCGAAGACGACCGGTCCCGACAGCAGGATCTCGCCGTCGTCGGCGATGCGCACGGAATTGCCGGCGAGGGGCTTGCCGACCGACCCGACCTTCTGCTCGCCGATCGTGTTGACGGCGAATGCCGCGGATGTCTCGGTGAGGCCGTAGCCCTCGTAGATGGTGATGCCGATGCCGCGGAAGAAGTGGCCGAGGCGGGCACCGAGCGGGGCGCCGCCGGAGATCGCGAGCTGGCACCTGCCGCCGAGCGCGGCCCGCAGCTTCGAGAACACCAGCTTGTCGAACAGCGCGTGCTTGGCCTTGAGGACCAGTCCCGGGCCGCCGTCGTCCTGCGCCTCACTCCACGCGATGGCCGTCTCGGCGGCGGCGTCGAAGATCTTGCCCTTGCCCTCGCCGTGGGCCTTGGCACGGGCGCTGTTGTACACCTTCTCGAACACCCGCGGCACGGAGAGGATGAAGTCGGGACGGAACTCGCCGAACGTGGGGACGAGGTTCGGGATGTCGCTGGTGTGGCCGAGTGCGGCGCCGGCGTCGAACGACGCGATGCTGACCGCGCGCGCCAGGACGTGCGCCATCGGCAGGAACATGAGGGTGCTGACGCCGGGCGTCTTCAGCAGGGTTCCGAGGCTGGAATCGAGAATGCCCTTGGACTCGGCGATGAGGTTGGCGTGGGTGAGCTGGCAGCCCTTGGGCCTGCCGGTGGTGCCGGACGTGTAGATGAGGGTGGCCGGATCGCTCGCCTTCAGTGCGGCGACGCGGGCCCGGACCTCGGAGTCGGGAACGTCGGCGCCCCGTTCGGTCAGTTCCTCGACGACACCGCGGTCGCTTTCGGACGCCTCGATCCGGTAGACGCCGCGGAGCGCGCTGGCTTCGGCGGCCACGGCCTTGACCGTGGCGGCGTGTGCCGCGTTCTCGACGACGAGGTCGATCGCGGCGGAGTCCTCGAGAATCCAGCGGACCTGCTCGGCAGAGGACGTCTCGTAGATCGGGACGGTGACGCCGCCTGCCGCCCAGATCGCGAAGTCGACCAGCGGCCACTCGTACCGGGTCGCCGACATCAGGGCCACCCGGTCGCCCTGCTGGACGCCGATGGCGATGAGCCCCTTGGCGACCGCGATGACCTGCGCGGCGAACTCGGCCGCCGTGACGTCGGTCCACCGTCCGTCGATCTTGCGCTTGTACACGACCAGCGTCGGGTCGGCCGCGGCATGGGCGAACACCGAGTCGACCGCGGACGCGTCCTCCGCGATCGTGAACGACTGTGGCGCGCTGAACTCGGGCACGAAAACCTCCGACACTGAAAATACTGGCGAGTAGGATTGTCTTCCCCAACTTTAGACCTACCCCCGCCGGCTCCGCCTGCTGGCTGAAACACGGGTGGTCAGAGGCCTGCCCGCGGGGCACCACGGAACCCCGCCGCCTGGCGTATGTGAAGCTTGTCGCCGTGAGCAGCATTCAGGTCGCAGACCAGACGTTCATCGCGGCCCCACCGCAGCAGGTCGCGGCGGCGATCGCCCCGCCCGCCCGCTGGCGCCGGTGGTGGCCCGATCTCACCCTCGCCGTCCGCGAGGACCGCGCCGAGAAGGGCATCCGCTGGACCGTGGCCGGACCCCTCACCGGAACGATGGAAGTGTGGCTCGAGCCGGTGCTGGACGGAGCGATCGTGCACTACTTCCTCCACGCCGAACCGGCGCGCAGCGAGCACGCCCCGGATCTGGCCGCCCTCAACCGCCGCAGGCGCGTCGAGGGCAAGGTGATGTCCTTCGAGGTGAAGAAGGAACTCGAGGCCGGTCGAGCGGCGGGAGAACCGCCGTCCTGAGCCCCTTCCGGCCGTCGCGGCGGGGTCGGCATTGTGTCCGGGCGCCGGAATCGTGTGTGATAGTCGGGCACCACACAGACATACGGAACCGGTAACGGCGTGGCCCCGCCATCGAGAGCGGGTCGGCCAGGCGAAAGGAAGCGTTCACTCCATGCCCGAGAGGACCAAGAGGTCGATCAGTATCGAGGCGCCACCCGCCCGGGTGATGGATGTGATCGCCGACTTCGACGCGTACCCCGCTTGGGTGGCGGCCGCGAAGTCCGTCGAGGTCATGGAACCCGGACAGAACGGCCGCGCCGACCGGGTGCGGTTCGTGCTCGACGCGGGCATGGTCAAGGACACGTACGTTCTCCGTTACGACTGGGCGCCCGACGGCAAGTCGGTCAGCTGGGAGCTCGAGTCCGGCGAAATCCAGAAGTCGCAGTTCGGTTCGTACGTCCTCGAGGACGAGCCCGACGGCGGCACCACCGTCACGTACGAGCTCACCGTCGACCTCACGATTCCGATGATCGGCCTGTTCAAGCGCAAGGCGGAGAAGGCGATCACCGACACCGCGCTCAAGGAACTCAAGAAGCGGGTGGAAGGCTGAGCAGCGAGGGCCGTGCCGGACCTGCGCGGGTCCAGTTCTTCGTGGGGAAGGGGGGCGTCGGCAAGACGACGCTCGCGGCCGCGACGGCACAGGCGGCGGCCGAGTCCGGGAACCGGACACTCCTCGTCTCGCTCGACCAGGCGCATTCCCTCGCCGACGTGGTCGGGATCGCCGCCGCCCGCGACGTCGTGTCCGTCACCGACACCCTCGACGTCCTCGAACTCGACACCCTCACGTTGCTCGAGAACAGATTCCGCAGCCTGGCAGCGGTTCTCGCGGCCGCGGGCACGCACGACCACGGCGCCCAGCTGTCCGCGCTCGAACCGGAGGAGCTGACCGGGCTGCCCGGCGTGCAGGACGTGCTCGGCCTGGGTGAGATCGTCCGGTTCGCCACCGAGGGCGACTACGACGCCGTCGTGGTCGACTGCCCGCCCACCGCGGATTGCCTGCGGACATTGGCCGCGCCCGCGATGACGCTGGACTACCTGGAACGGGTGTGGCCGCAGCACCGCCGCATCGCCGCGCTGCTGGGTTCCGATCCCCGCCTCGTGATGCTGGTGTCGCTGATCGAACAGGTCGTCTCGGCGGTCGGCGAGGTCCGGGAGTTGCTCGCGAATCGCGCGAAAACCACTGTGCGACTGGTGACGACACCGGAGCGGGTGGTGCTGACGGAGACCCGGCGCACCGTCGCGGTGGCCGCGCTGTCCGGGTTGCGCATCGATGCGATCCTCGTGAACAACCTTCTGCCGCACTTCGATTCGCCGACAGGACACGACGATCCCGGTGTGGCATGGTTGATCAGGCGGCGAGCCCTGCAGCAGCGGGTGCTCGCGGAGCTGACCGCCTCCGCGGGCACCACGGTGATCCTCTCGGTCACCCGGTCGGTGACGGAGCCGGTAGGGTGGGCCGATCTCGGGGGTATCGCCCGGGAGTTGTATGCCGACGACACGGACGCGGTTGCGGTGTTGGGGAAGAACCCGCCTGCGGTGCGGGTGGGGCTGGAATCGGGGGCCGGTGTGGATTCTGTGTACACGATGCGGATGTATCTGCCGCTCGTGAACCCGTCGACCCTCACGCTGGGTCGAGTGGAGGACGACTTGGTCGTGGGAGCGGAAGGGGTGCGCCGCCGGGTGCGCCTCGCCTCGGTCCTGCGCCGGTGCGTCGTCGCGGGCGCAGAACTCGACGGAAGCGATCTGGTCGTGCGCTTCACGCCCGACCCGCAGGTGTGGCCGGTATGAACGACGACCACGCGCAGTTGCTGGCGGAACTGCGGACGCTGGCCGAGACCGCCCTGGACCGTCTCGAACCGATCCTCTCGCGCGCGGCGGCGCCGCACACCGCGGCGGACGCTGCGGGAGCGGACCCCGGCGCCGGCCAGTGGTCGGGATGCACGTGGTGCCCGGTGTGCGCACTCGCGGCCCTGATCCGCGGCGAGCAGCACGACCTCGTGACCCTGCTCGCAGGCCAGGCGTCCGTGCTGATCGCTGTGCTCCGGCAGATCCTCGACGAGCACACCGATCACGACCCCCCGGGCCCCGGTGCTCCGGAACCGGGTCCGGGCGACGGCGGCGGAACGCCCGAACCGGATGGCGGCCCCGCGTTCGAACCGATCACCGTCACTGTCAAGCGCTGACCGCCCGCCCCAGGCGGGATCGGCGGAGTCCTGCACGTCGGCGATCCGGCATGGGCACAATCATCTGCATGAGCACAGGCACGGGCAGCGATCGCACCCCCGGCTCGGCGCTGACCATCGGCATCGACGTGGGTGGAACGAGCATCCGTGCGTCGGTGGTCGACTCGGCCGGTGAGGTGCTCGACTCGCTCCAGTCGCCGACCCCGGCGTCGGCGAAGGCGCTGGAGAACGGCCTGGACCGGGCGGTGCGGGAACTGTCCGCGCGGCACGACATCGCCGCGGTGGGGCTGGCGGTCGCCGGGTTCGTCACCCCCGACCGCACCACGGTGCGGTTCGCGCCGCACCTGCCGTGGGTGGGTGCGCCCGTCGGCCGGGATCTGGGGCAGCGTCTCGGCCTGCCGGTGATCCTCGAGCACGACGTGAACGCGGCGGCCTGGGCCGAACACCGGTTCGGTGCCGCCGCAGGCGGCCGGAACGTGGTGATGCTCGCGATCGGCACGGGCATCGGGGCGGCGCTCCTCGCGGACGGCAGGCTGTACCGCGGCAGCCACGGCGTCGCACCCGAACTCGGGCACATCCAGGTCGTCCCCGGCGGCCGTCCCTGCGCGTGCGGGAAACATGGCTGCTGGGAGCGGTACTGCAGCGGGACGGCCCTCGTCGACACCGCGATCGAGCTTCTCGCCGCGGATCCTGCGACGTCGACCGTCCTCGCGCGGGAGGTGGCGGTCGATCCCGGAGTGCTGACGGGCAGGCGGATCGCCGGCGCCGCACAGGACGGCGATCCACTGGCGCAGGAGACGATGCGGAAGTTCGCCCGATGGCTCGGGGTCGGCCTGGCTCTCATCGGTGACGTGTACGACCCGGATCTCGTCGTGATCGCCGGCGGAGTCGCGAGTTCGTCGGCGCTGTTCATCGACGAGGCCCGCGAGCATTACGCGGAGCTGACGACGGGGGCCGGGCACCGGCCGCTGGCCCGGATCCGGCCGACCCAGCTGGGGGAGGCGGCGGGCATGATCGGGGCGGCGGAACTCGCGCGGGCGCTCCTGCCCGATCGGGTGGGTTGACGCCCGGTCGATCGCTGTAAACCCGCAGAGTGTGATGTTGTGCGGGCCTCCCGGCCGTGTGTAGCGACCCTCACCCGCCCGAAGTAGAGTCGAGCCGAACGAAGCTTGGGTTGTGAACGGGAGGGACGCCATGTGGTACTGGCTCTTCAAGTACGTGTTTTTGGGGCCGGTTCTCTGGGGGTTGGGCAGACCGACCGTGGAGGGTACGGAGAACATTCCGGCGGAGGGCGGCGCCATTCTGGCGAGTAACCATCAGGCCGTGCTGGATTCGTTCTTCCTGCCGTTGCGTGTGCCGCGGAGGATCACTTTTCTCGCCAAGAGCGAGTATTTCACCGGGACGGGACTCAAGGGCGCATTCCAGCGCTGGTTCTTCTCCGTGGTCGGCCAGGTGCCGATCGACCGGACGGGCGCCGACGCCGCGCAGGACGCACTGAACGCCGGCTTGCGCGTCCTCGCGCAGGGCAAGCTGCTCGGCATCTACCCGGAGGGCACCCGGTCGCCCGACGGCCGGCTGTACAAGGGCAAGACCGGTCTGGCGCGCATGGCACTCGAGTCCGGTGTGAAGGTCATTCCGGTCGCGATGATCGGAACGGAGAAGGTCAACCCGATCGGTTCCCGCGTGTGGCGTCCCGCGAAGGTCACCATCCGCGTCGGCGAGCCCATCGACTTCTCGCGTTTCGAGGGGATGGGCGGCAACCGGTTCGTCGAGCGGGCCGTCACCGACGAGGTCATGTACAAGCTGATGAAGCTGTCGGGCCAGGAATACGTCGACATCTACGCGGCCACGCTGAAGAAGAAGGCCCCCGCCGCGGACGGTTCCGCACCGGCTCCGGTGGCCGGCGTGGCACCGGAGAACGATGCGAGCACCGTCACGCGACTGCCGGACACCCGGGCGAGCTGACCGCCGCGACCTCTCAGCCGACGGGGACGGTCAGATCGTCGGAGGTCTCCGACCGATCGTCCTCGTCGGGCCGGGCGGCGCGGGTGCGGAACGCGACGATCGCGACCAGCACCACGGCGAGCCCCCACCACACGTACGACGACGCCAGGAACTGATCCCACAGATTCCAGTGGGTTCCGCTCCAGCGTCCCACTCCAAGCTTCCAGTGCGCGGCGAGCCTGACGACGACGACGCCGACCACGGCCGTGACCGCCAGGGCGACATTCTTTCGTCGGTAGGCGAGGACACCCAGCACGAGGAGCAGCGGCACCGACCACACCCAGTGGTGCGACCAGGACACGGGGGAGACGAGCAACCCGAGGACGGCGTTGAGTCCCAGCGCGAGCGCCGTCTCACCGGCCCGCAGCGCCCGCACCATTGCGACGATCACCAGCGCGAGAACCGCCACGCTCAGCAGCAGCCAGATCGGGGTGCGCATCCCGTCGCTCAGGCCGAGCCGGGCCAGGACACCGGTGAGGCTCTGGTTCGCGGGATACGCCGGTGTGCCGATCCGATCGGAGTCGAACAGCGTCTTCGTCCAATAGGTGACGGAATCGTTCCACGTCGCGATCGCGCCCACCGCGCTGAACGCGACGAAACCGACCGCGGTCACGACGGCGGAGCGAAAGTCCTTGCGCACCAGGAAGTACAGGATGAACACGGCCGGTGTCAGCTTCACCGCCGCCGCGAGACCGATCAGCAGTCCGCGGGGCCACGGCGTCTTCTTCGGCAGGCAGTCCGCCGCGACCAGCAGCATCAGCAGGATGTTGATCTGCCCGTAGTCCAGGGTGGACGAGACGGGTTCGAGGGCCATCGCCACCGCCAGCGCACCGAGGGCCGTCCACACGAGAGTGCTGCGGGGGGTGATACCCAGCGAGTCGAGCGTGACGACGAGGACGCCGAACAGGGCGACCAGCGACAGCACCGTGACGACGGTCCCGGCCGTCGCCAGCGACACCGTCGACAGCGGACTGAACACGACCGCGGCCAGCGGCGGGTACGTGAACGGCAGGAAGTTGCCCATCTGGGTGGCCGGCATCGACCCGTACAGCGTCGGGCCGTGCAGGAACACCGAACCGCCCAGTCGGTAGACGTCGAGATCGAGCCGGTAGTAGAAGCCGAAGTCCCGCAGACCGGGCAGCCCGAGCAGGTTGTAGGCGAATCCGACAGCGAGACCGGCGAGCACGAGGACGCGGATCACGAGACCGCCGACGCGCAGGTGCACGGGCACCCGCTGCCGGTCGAGCGGGTCCGCGACAGGGGCGGCGGACTGTCGACCGTCGGAGCGTGCGCTCACCGAGGCCTCCTTCACGAGGTAGGGGTGGATCCGGATGACGCCGACGGGTGAGGCATAGTGTGCGGGCGTGCGTTACTTCTACGACTGCGAGTTCATCGAGGATGGTCGCACGATCGACCTGGTGTCGATCGGGGTGGTCGCAGAGGACGGACGGGAATTCTACGCGGTGTCCACCGAGTTCGATCCCGACCGTGCGGGCAAGTGGGTGCGCAGGAACGTGCTACCGAAGCTGCCGCAGCCGTCGTCGCCGCTCTGGAAGAGCCGCGCCCGCATTCGCGACGACCTTTACGCATTCCTGATTCCCAGGCCCGGCATCGTCCCCGAACTGTGGGCGTGGGTCGCCGCCTACGACCACGTGGCGCTCTGCCAGCTGTGGGGCGACATGACGGAGCTGCCGCAGACGCTGCCCCGGTACACCCGCGAACTCCGGCAGTACTGGGAGGACCACGGCAGCCCGGAGCTCCCACCTGCACCGGGCGACGCTCACGATGCCCTCGCCGATGCCCGGCACAACCTGGCGAAGTTCGAGGCAGTTCAGGCGGCACGCTCACTCCGGTGACCTGACTCGCCATCGCTCCGGTCGAGCGAATATCCTGTATGGGTGAACTGGACTGTCGACGTGCCGATCGACCGCTTGCCCGAACTCCCGCCGCTGCCCACCGAGATGCGCGAGCGTCTCGATGCAGCGCTGGCCAAGCCCGCTGCCCAGCAGCCGCAATGGCCGGAAGGTCAGGCCGCTGCGATGCGGACCGTCCTCGAGAGCGTGCCCCCGATCACGGTGGCCAGCGAAGTCGTGGCCCTGCAGGAGAAGCTGGCCCAGGTCGCGCGCGGAGAGGCGTTTCTGCTCCAGGGCGGTGACTGCGCCGAGACGTTCGCGGACAACACCGAGCCGCACATCAAGGGCAACATCCGTACCCTGCTGCAGATGGCCGTCGTCCTGACGTACGGAGCGAGCCTGCCCGTCGTCAAGGTCGCGCGCATCGCCGGTCAGTACGCGAAGCCGCGGTCGTCGAACGTCGACGCGCTGGGCCTGCAGTCGTACCGCGGCGACATGATCAACTCCCTCGTCGCGGACGAGGCCGTGCGCGCCCACGACCCGTCGCGGCTCGTGCGGGCGTACGCGAACGCCAGCGCCGCGATGAACCTGGTCCGCGCGCTCACCGGCGCGGGCATGGCCGACCTGCACAAGGTGCACGACTGGAACCGCGAGTTCGTGTCTTCGTCGCCGGCCGGGGCCCGGTACGAGGCACTCGCCGCGGAGATCGACCGCGGGTTGCAGTTCATGAACGCCTGCGGTGTCACCGATCCCAGCCTGCACCACGCGCAGATCTTCGCCAGCCACGAGGCGCTCGTCCTCGACTACGAGCGCGCGATGCTGCGCCTCGACAACGACGACGATCACGCCAAGCTGTACGACCTGTCCGCCCACTTCCTGTGGATCGGCGACCGCACCCGTCAGCTCGACGGAGCGCACATCGCGTTCGCCGAACTCGTGTCCAACCCGATCGGCCTGAAGATCGGTCCGAGCACCACCCCGGAGATGGCGGTCGAGTACGTCGAACGCCTCGACCCCACCAACAAGCCGGGCCGGCTCACCCTCATCTCGCGTATGGGCAACAACAAGGTCCGCGACCTGCTGCCGCCCATCATCGAGAAGGTACAGGCCACCGGCCACCAGGTGATCTGGCAGTGCGACCCGATGCACGGCAACACGCACGAGGCGTCCACCGGCTACAAGACCCGCCACTTCGACCGCATCGTCGACGAGGTCCAGGGATTCTTCGAGGTCCACAACGGTCTCGGCACCTACCCGGGCGGCATCCACGTCGAACTCACCGGTGAGAACGTCACCGAATGTCTCGGCGGCGCGCAGGACATCTCCGACCTCGACCTGTCCGGTCGCTACGAGACGGCGTGCGACCCCCGCCTCAACACCCAGCAGTCGCTGGAACTGGCGTTCCTCGTGGCGGAGATGCTCCGCGGCTGATCGCCCCGATCAGAGACCCTCACTGCCCTGCTCCCGCGGGGTCAGGGCAGTGAGACCAGGGTGACCGTGCTCCCGGGTTTCACGAGATCGCCGCCACCGGGGTTCTGGCTGATGACGAACGACCTGTCCGTGTCGGTCACCTGACGTACCTTCACCTCGAGTCCGAGACGGCTCAGTTCGTCCCGCGCGGATCCGACCGTCCGGCCCAGCATCGACGGCATTCGGACTGCGTTCGACACACTCAACGTCACGCTGGTGCCCGCATTCACAGTGGTGCCCGCCTTCGGGCTGGTGGCGATCGCGTCGCCGGCGGCGACGTTCCGGTCGAAGTCGGTCGTGGTGTCCTGCACCACGATGCCGACCGCCTCGAGTGAGGCGCGTGCCTCCGCCTCCGACATGCCCTTCACGTCGGGAACGTCCACCGGCGGTGCACCTTTGCTGACGATCAGCTTGACCGTGGAACCGGTCGCGAGTTCCGTGCCCGGTGCCGGGTCGAGCGCGGCCACCGCACCGATCGGGACCTTCGCGCTGAACGCCTGACCACCGTCCACCGGGGTGAACGTGCGGTTGCGCAGTTCCTGCTCGATCCCCGCGCGTTCACCGCCCGCCGGCAGCGGTGGGACGGTCGGCCGTCCCAGGGACACGAGCAGGGCCACCGTGCCGTCGCGGGAGATCCGCGAACCACCCGTCGGATCGGTGCCCAGCACGGTGTCGAGCGCCGCCGTGTCCGAATACTGCCCGCGGATCTCCGACGACAGACCGGCGGCTTCGATCGCCGTCACCGCCGCACCCCGCGACAGGCCGTCGGTGGTCGGGACCGCGGTGAACCGGCCCGAACCCATCCACCAGCCACCGACACCCACCGCCAGGGCGAGCATCAGGATCACGAGCAGCCACACGATCGTGGTCCGGCGCGACCGCTGCCGTTCGGCGGCGAAGTCCGGATAGTGGTAGCCGTCGTCGGGCTCGTCGTCCACCGCGAACGGCGGTTCGTCCCGCGGCGGCCGCGGAGTCTGGGTGGTGACGACCCTCGTGTGCTGCAGGCCGGGTTGCGCAGGGAGCGGGCTGGGCGGTGACAGCGGTGCAGCCGGCGGGAGGTGCACCGTCGGCGGTGCGACGGGACCCGGCGGCGCGGTGAGCGGAGGAGCGCTCGCGGCGGCCGCGGCGCTCAGGTGCTGCGCCGATCGCCGCGGGGCGGGCACCCGGTACGCGGGCAGGTCGAGCGCCGCCGCGATGCGGCGCAGCGCCGAACCCATCTGCTCGGCGTTGGCGAAGCGGTGCGACGGCTCCCGGTGCGTGGCCTCCGCGACGAGTTCGTCGAACTCGGGTGGTACACCCGCGATGTACGAACCCGGCCGTGGAACGTCCTGGTTGATCCGCTGATACGCCACGGACAACGACGTGTCCCCGGTGAACGGGGTCCGGCCGGTGAGGAGTTCGAACAGCAGGACGCCGGTGGAGTAGACGTCGCTGCGGGTGTCCGCGATCCCCGAGGTCACCTGTTCCGGCGACAGGTACGCCGCCGTGCCCAGGATCACACTGTTCGACGTGGTGTTCGACGCGGCAGCGGCCCGCACCAGACCGAAATCGGCGATCTTCACCTCACCGGCGTCGGAGATCAGGATGTTCTCGGGTTTGACGTCACGGTGCACGAGACCCGCCCGGTGGGCGACGGCGAGCGCGTCGAGGACCGGGCCCACGACCGCGGCCACCGCGTGCGGAGGCATCGGACCGCGTTCCCGCAGGAGCTCGCGCAGCGTTCCGCCGTCGACGAGTTCCATCACCAGGAACGCGTGATCGCGATCGTGTCCCTGGTCGTACACGGCGACCAGGGAGGGGTGCTTGAGTCGCGCGACCGAGCGGGCCTCGAACTCGAATCGGGTGACGAACGCCGGATCGGCCGCGAACTGCGGATCCATCACCTTGATGGCCACCGGACGGTCGAGTCGCGTGTCGAGCCCCCTGTAGACGGTGGACATGCCGCCACGCGCGATCGTGGCATCCACCCGATAGCGCCGGTCGAGCAGCTCGCCGATCAAACGTTGACCTCCATCGTGCACAGTGTCCGTTCCCCCGTCAGTGCGCGCAGCCCGGCCACGCGCCCCTCAATCGTAGCCAGCGACACCGACCGGTAGCGCCACGCCGGAGGCGACCAGATAACGTTAGGGGAGTGAGTGCCATCCCTTACTGTGACGATGTCCTGGACCCTTCCGTCTCGCTCCTCCAGTTGGTGGACGTCGCGAAGAATCTCGGTGTGGCCGTCACCCGTGTGCAGCAGCTTCTGCGGGATCAGCAGTTGATCGCCGTGCGCCGCGACGGCGTCCTCGGCGTCCCCGAACTCTTCTTCGACGAGTCCGGGGAGACGCTCAAATGGCTGCCCGGCCTCATCGCGGTGCTGCACGACGGCGGATTCAAGGACGAGGAAATCCTGGCGTGGTTGTTCCGGGAGGACGACAGCCTGCCCGGCACGCCCGTCCAGGCCCTGCACGGTCACCTCGCCCGCGAAGTGATCCGCCGCGCTCAGGCCATGGGGTTCTGACCGCCGGTCACCGCACCCGGCCGCGGGCGGGCACCGCGAGCCGAGCGAACTGAGGCAGGGCCGTCGCCCACCGGTTCCGCCGCGGAACGGTGGCGCGCCGGTCGAGGACCCGGTACCCGCCGCGCTCGATCTCGTCGAGGATGCGCGCGTACAGCACGAACGCCGTCCGGATGCCGGGTTGGACGCGTCGATCCAGCATCGCGATGCCCGGTTCCGCGTCCCGGTACACCGACCGGGTGACTGCGATCAGGTGGGCGAGTGCCCGCACGATCCGCGGGTCCGTCGCGCCGCGTCGGCGGCTGTGCACGAGAAGTTCGGTGTCGACGCCGAACGCGGCCAAGTCCTCGGCCGGGAGATAGACCCGGCCCCGATCGAGGTCCTCGCCGACGTCGCGGAGGAAATTGGTCAGCTGGAACGCCTCCCCGAGAGCCGCGGCGTGCGGTTCGGCGCCTGGCCCGGTGGTGCCGAGGACGGGCAGCATCTGCAAACCGATCACGACGGCCGACCCGTACATGTACGTGCGGAGATCGGTGAGCGTGCCGTACGCGGCCCGATGCTCCGCAGTGCCCGGAACGTCCATCCGCATCGAGTTCAGGAACGCGAAGAAGTAGTCGTGGGGGATGGCGAACTCCGCCACGGTGTCGAGGAACGCGGGAAGGACCCGCAGCATCTGCGGCGAGCACACGGTGTCACCGATTGCGTCCCGGTCGGTGAACCCGCGTCGCAGCACCGTGTCGATCAGGTCGAGTCCGGCGGCGCACTCCCGGGCCGTCCGGCCGGGATCGACGTCCACGAGGTCGTCGACGGTGCGCGCGAACCCGTACAGGGCGTGTACGGCGGCCCGCCGGCGCTCGGGAAGCAACCGCGTGGCGAGGTGGTACGTGCGTCCGTGCTCCGCTGTCACCGCGCCGCAGTACCGGTAACTCTCGGCCAGCGCGGTCATCGACAGGTCATTCGAGGCCGGGCGACGCCGCAGCACCTGCGAGGTCGGAGGTGCGCTCGTCCTCGACGGACCGCGGTGCGCGCAGCCGCAGCGGGTCGACCGTGCGCAGCGACACCGCCGCCACGACCGCGGCGAACGTCGCGAGCACCACGTGAGCGAACGTGTAGAGCCCGATCGAACCGTCGGGCTGGAAGACCAGCATCAGCCAGGTGGACAACCCGACGAGGACCATCAGGGTCCGCGTCGACAACGCAAAGCCGGCCGCGATCGCGATCGGCCACGAGTAGTACCAGGGCAGCGCGGCGGGCGACAGGATCACGATGGCGACCAGGACGATGAGGATCCCGAGGATCGCATCCCGCTCGGTCTTCCGATACCGCCACCACGCCGCCAGCACGATCGCGACGAGGGCCACCGCACAGATCGGGCGGGTGACGGCCAGGACCTCGCCCAGCCGCAGGTCCGCGAACCACGACGTTCCGACCGTCACGATGTGCGCGAGGATCGTCGGCAGCGACAACCAGTTGATGATCTTGTTCGAGCCGGACAGCGCCGTCATCCAGCCCAGCCCGACCCCGGCGACGGCGGAGGCGGCCGCGAAGATCACCACGAACACGGCGAACCCCGAGCCCGCGGTCTTCGCGAACGACGCGAGCGGCGACGCGGGTGTGCGCCCTTCCGCCTCGGCCTTCTCTTTCTCGTGGAGCATCCAGATCCACACCATGAAGGGGAGCGCGGCGCCCGCGGTCGCCTTGATCGCGACGGCCACCGCGACGAGCGCGATGCCGGCCAGGTGGCGGCGCTCGAGGACGAGCGCGATGCCGGCGATCATCAGGCCGACCATCAGCAGTTCGTTGTGGACACCACCGATGAGGTGGACGAGGACCAGGGGGTTGAGCACGGCGAGCCACAGCGCGATGGCCGGATTGCCGCCGAGGTGCCGTGCGAGGTGCGGGACGCCCCAGACCATCAGCGCGAGCCCCGGCAGCATCGTCACGCGCAGGAGCATCGTCCCGGCGATCACGTTGTCGCCGGTGATCGCCGTGATCCCCTGACTGAGGAGCAGGAACAGCGGACCGTACGGCGCGGTGGTGGTGGTCCACACGTTGCTGACGTTGTCGAGGAGGATCCCGGGGTTGACCACCGGCCCGACCGCGTAGGGGTCGAACCCGTCCCGCAGCAGCGCGCCCTGCGCGAGGTAGGAGTATGCGTCCCGGCTGAACATCGGCACGGCCAGCAGCAGCGGCGCCGTCCACACCGGCACGACCGTCCGCAACTGCCGGAGCGTGACGTCGCCGCCGAGGGTGGCGCGGCCCAGCCGCACCCACGCGGTGATCATCGCGACGACACCCACCCAGACGATGACGGTCGACAGGATCTGCCCGTGACCGAACCGGAGCCACGACAGGTGCATCGCCTCGAGCAGTGGGTCCTCGCGGCGGACGCTGCCCGCACCGAAACCGCCGAACGTGATCATCACGGCGCCCACGAAACCGAGGAGCGCGGCGTGCCCCTCCGGGCTGCGGAGGAAGTCGGCCGTGGCCTGGGGCCACGGCCGCTGCGGCGTGGTCGTCGCAGCGGCGACGGTCGCCTGCCGGGCAGAGGACGTCATGAGTGCAGATTCCTCCCCCGAGGTGAGTTCGGTTGCGGTCGGTGCGTTCGTCGTCGCGCGCTTCGCATGGTCGAGGAACCAGTTTAATTGCTGCCGGCACCAGTTCTCGCCACGCCTCGCCCTATCCTCCCGCACTTCGTGCTTTCGACTGCAATTGCGCACTTCGTGCCGTGGTGGGCCCGGTGATGCGCGCGGCCGCGAGTTTCCCCGACAGCAGGACGGTCGGAACCCCGACACCGGGCACGGTCCCGGAACCGGCGAGGACGACGTTGTCGAGGCCCCCGACCAGGTTGGGACGCCGGAACGGTCCGGTCTGCCGGAACACGTGCGCCGCCGCGAAGGGACTGCCCGCCGCCATGCCCTTCCCGAGCCAGGTCAGGGGAGTGTCGACGTGGTCGATGGTGAAATGCTCCGCGATCCCGTGGTACCCGCGCTTCTCGAGTTCGCGCAGCAGTTCGGTCACGTACGGGCCGGTCAGCGAGGACCACTCCAACGGTGCGCTGTGCAGGTTCGGGCACGGAGCCAGCACCGACAGCGGTTCCGAGGCGGTGCCCGCGCGGTCCACGGCGAGGCCCGGGTCCGACACGGCAGGCCGGGTGATCAGCAGCGACGGGTCGGTCATCAGCCGTCCGCGTCCCCGGCGTGCGGTGATCTCCGCGAACGTCCGCTTCCACGCGTGGCCGAAGTCGATGGTGTGGTGCCGCTGGGCGGCCCACCCCGATGCGACCGCGGTGGGGACTGTTCCGTGCAGGACCACGGCGGACGGCGATACCCGCACCCGGCGGGGGGTCCGGTGGGTCACCGGGCGCAGCAGCGCGTCGACGACGGCCGTGTCGGGGGTGAGCACCAGCGCGTCGCAGTCGATGCGGTCACCCGTAGACGTGACGACGGCGCCGACGCGATCACCGGTTCGCTCGAGCGCCGCGACCTCCGTACCGAACCGGATCTCCCCGCCCGCGGTGGTGAGGGCGTCGGCGAGGGCGCGCGCGATCGAACGCATCCCGCCCCGGGGGAAGTAGACGCCGAGCGAGGTGTCCATGTGGGCGATCGCGCCGTACACCGCGAGGGCGTCGGCGGGGGCGACGCCGGCGTACAGCGCCTGGAACGTGAAGATCCGGCGCAGTCGCGGATCCGTGACGGTCCGGTCGACCCGGGCGCCGAGCCGGCCGAATCCGCCCAGCGCGGTGAGCGTCAGCAGATCCTTCGCGGCCCCGCGGGACGAGACGAGATCCAGCGGCGAGTCGAAGTTCGCGTCCATGAAGCGGTGGTACTCGGCGTCGAAGATCCGGCCGAGCCAGCGCCGCAACCGCAGGTACCGGGCCGATTCCTCCGGCCCGCACACCCGGCCGACCTCCGCGGCCATCGCGTCGGGATCGGAGTGGACGTCGAGCGACGAACCGTCCGCGAACCGGGCGTGGTACGCCGGGGCCAGCCGTTCCAGGACCAGCGGCGGGCGGGTCGACCCGAAATCCGCGCCGACGGCGGCGAGGGCCTCGCCGACCAGGTCGGGCATCGTGAGGACGGTCGCGCCGTTGTCGATGTCGTAGCCGGGACCGCGGTAGGTGCCGACCCGGCCGCCCGGTGACGACTCCCGTTCGAGGACGGTGACGCGGCGGCCCGATCCGGTGAGGTGCAGGGCGGCGGAGAGGCCTGCGAGGCCGGCGCCGACGATCACGACGTGATCGGTGCGGCCGGGAACCGTCCGGAGCGCGCGAGCCACCGCCGACCTCAGTAGTCGCGGCGCGTCGCGGCGACGGCCATCTCGGTGAGCTGCTGCTTCGCCGCGGCGGTGGCGGTGCTCGTCTCCAGCGTGGACAGCGCGTTCGCGACGAGATCCTCGATCTGCTTCTCCACGTCCGCGACCGCACCGAGCGAGGTGATCGTGCTCCGGAGGGTGTCCACGTCCGAATCGGACAGATCGGTGCCGATGCCCTCGCGGAGCAGGGCGGCCGCCGCGGGGTCGCCGGCATCGGCGCGCTGCAGCGACATCGCGAACAGGACGGTGCGCTTGCCCGCCCGCAGGTCGTCGCCCGACGGCTTGCCGGTCACGGCCGGATCCCCGAACACGCCCAGCAGGTCGTCGCGGAGCTGGAAGGCGATGCCGATGTCGGTGCCGAATCGGCGGTACGCCGAGACCAGGGTGTCGTCGGCGCCGGCGAGCGCCGCGCCGAGGTGCAGCGGCCGCTCGATGGTGTACGCCGCGGTCTTGTACCGGTTCACCTTCATGGCGGCGTCGATCGACTCGTCCGCCCGGGCCTCGTTGCTGATGTCGAGGAACTGCCCGCCGAGCACCTCGGTGCGCATCGCCGACCACACGGGGGAGATGCGGGCCGACGCGTCCGCGGTGATGCCCGATTCGCGGATCATGTCGTCGGCCCAGGCCAGCGCGAGATCGCCGAGGAGGATTGCGACGCCCTCGCCGAAGTGAGCGGAATCACCGCTCCACCCCCCGGCGCGGTGCTGTTCGTCGAACTCGACGTGGACGGTGGGGAACCCGCGGCGCGTCGTGGAGGCGTCGATGATGTCGTCGTGCACCAGCGCGCAGGCCTGCACCAGCTCCAACGCGGAGCAGGCGCGGAGCACGGGAGCGGCCTCGGGGCCCCGGGCGTCGCCGCCCGCCCCGAGCCAGCCCGTCCACGCGAAAGCCGGACGGACCCGCTTGCCTCCGCGCAGGACGAAGTCCTCGAGCGTCGTCACCGCCTCGCGGTAGCCGCCGCCCACGGCGTCGACCAGGTCCTGCCGGCTGGTGAAGAAGTCGCGCAGCGCATTCTCGACCTCGGCCGCGAGGGCGGAGGGGCGCGTTCCAACGGACAGTGTTGCCTCCAGGATCGAAATTTCGCGCGCGCGCCGAGACCGGCGGCAGACGTGGACACCACCATAGTGGGCGCTCGTCCGGGCGGCCCGCTGCCTGGATCCCGGGTGCCTGCGGAGACGCAGTGGATGCAGTGCGGCGGTCACTACCTATGCTGGACGGGTGACATTCGATTCCGTCAGGGGGCGGGCCAGCGAAGGCTGGGTGACCCGCACCCCGTCCATCGTCGACCGGATCCGGTCGTCCGGCGACGGTCGGGTGCCCTTTTCCGTCGAGTTCTCGCCGCCGCGGGACGAGGCCGCCGAGGCCCGTCTGTGGCGCGCCGTCCGCGAGTTCGAGCGGATGGGTCCGGCCTTCGTCTCCATGACCTACGGTGCAGGCGGGTCGACGCGCGACCGCACGGTCCGCGTCACCGGCCAGCTCGCCGAGGAGACCACGCTCCTGCCGGTCGCGCACCTCACCGCCGTGTCCCACAGCGTCGACGAACTGCGGTCGATGGTGGGCGCCTACGCCGACCGCGGAATCAGCAACATCCTGGTCCTGCGCGGCGACCCGCCCGGTGACCCGCTGGGCGAATGGGAGAAGCACCCCCAGGGCGTCGAATACGCCGAGGAACTCGTCCGGCTGGTCCGCGACCTCGGCGACTTCCACGTCGGTGTGGCGTCGTTCCCGGAAGGCCACTACCGCGCGCCCGATCTCGCGCACGACACCCGGTACCTGGTGTCGAAGCTGCGGGCCGGCGCCGAGTACTCGATCACCCAGATGTTCTTCGACGTCGACGACTACCTGCGTCTGCGCGACCGGGTGACGGCGTACGACGCCGAGCAGGGCGCGAAGCCGATCATCCCCGAGATCATGCCGATCACGTCACTCGGATCGGTCCGCCGCATGCTCGAACTGTCGGGGTCGCGTCTGCCGGCGCACCTCGAGAAGCGGCTGGCGACGGCCGCAGGCGACGGTCCCGAAGAGAACCGCGCCGCCGTGCGCGAGATCGGCATCGACCTCGCCACCGAAATGAGTGAACGCCTCATCGCGGAGGGTGCGCCCGGTCTGCACTTCATCACGCTCAACTTCGCGCGCGCCACCAGCGAGGTGCTCGCCCGGCTCGGCGACAAGGTCGGTTCGGGTGTGGCGGATCCGGCCCCGGTCACCTCGGCCCCGGTCAGCTGAGCGTCCGGCCTTTCCACCGGGTGCGTCCGCGCCGATGACTGCGGTGTGACGACACGGTCAGCGCCGCCACCGCGGCAACGGACAGGGGGTGCGCGAGCGCGCCGGCCACGTCCCCGGCGGTGAGGCGACCGCCGCGTTCGACTGCCCGGGCGCACAACCGGGACGTCGCGGCCGCGAGATACCCCACTGAGCCCCACCGGCGGACGCGTCCCCGTCCCGCAGCGAGGGCCACCGGCGGCACCAAGTACGCCACGGTCGCGACACCGAGGACCGCGGCGGCGCCGAGGCGGGAGCCGAACGCCGTCCACAGCCAGCGGTCGTAGCCGCGGCGCAGCGCTCCGGCGTCCTCGTACATCCGGCACGACGCCGATCGGCCGGCCACGACCAGTGCGGTCGACCGCCCCCGCCGGCGAAGCAGGCGTGCGATGTCGAGGTCCTCGGTGACGCTGTCCGCGACGGCCCGGTGACCCCCGACGTCGCGGTACGCGGCGGCGTCGAAGACCATGAACTGCCCGCAGGCCACGGCGGTGGACGGTCGCCGCGACCGGTTGGCCGCGCGGACGGGCAGCGTCGCTGCCCACGACCAGCCGAGCAGCGGCTGCACGAGTGTCTCGCCTGCCGACCCCGCCTGCTGGAACGGCCACGCGCAGACCAGGGCCGCATCGGACGCGCGCAGGGCGGTGCAGGCGCCGTTCAGCGCGTCCGGACGCAACCGCACGTCGGCGTCGAGAAACACGAGTACCCCGGTGCCTGCCCGGCCCTGCGCGAAGGCGTGCTCGCTCACCCGGTGGCAGGCTGCGGGTTTACCCACCCACCCCGGTGGCGGTTCCGCGGTTCCCCGCACCACCGAGAAGCGGGTGTCACCGCCGGCCGCCGCCTCCGCGGCCCCGGCCGTCCCGTCGGTGGAGGCGTCGTCGTAGACGAGCACCCGGAGATCGTCGACTCCGCGCTGTTCCCGCAGGTCTCGGATCAGACCCGGCAACCGGTCGCGCTCGTCCCGGGCCGGGATGCAGACCGTGACGGGTTCGGTGACCCGGCGGGCCGGAGTAGGCAGCCGCGGCGCGGAACGCAGGTTGGCGGCGGCGACGGCGAGACCGAGTACCGCGACCAGGGAGCCGAACCGGACCGCCCGCTCGATCGGCGCAGCGGTCACACCTCCGAGTGGTCCCGTGCGCGACGGCCGCCGAGCACCGGTTCCTTGTTGCGGGCCATCCACGCCAGCGCACCGACGATGACGGCGACACCCAGCGTCACACCGGCCATGATGCCGGCCCAACCGGCGAAACTGCGGGTGCTGGGATCCGAATACCGCACCTCGGCCCGGATCGTCGACGTGTCGCCGGCGGGCAACTTCCACGACACGATCGAATCGCCCTCGCGGGTGCCGTTGGTGGTGGCGACGCGGGCCGGGAACGCGATCGTGAACTGCACGTCGGTGCCCTGGGCGGGGACCGAACTGAGATCGGCCTTCCCGTCGAGGGTCACGAGGTCGCCGGTCCGCTGGAGCGAGATCTGAAAACTTCCCGTCGCCTGCTCCGACATGGTGCCGAGCTGCTGCACGTCGCCGAACGTGAGGTCGCTGAAGAACGCCTGGCTGCCCACGTAGCCGTCCTCCTTGTATTCCTGGATGCGCACCTTGTCCGACAGCGAACCGGGCGGAGTGAGCTGGGGGCCCTTGTCCTGATCGTTCGCCGGCACGGCGGCGGCCACGATCTGGCCGGAGACCCGGTCGTCGGCGGACACCCCCATCGACACCTGAACCCGCAGGCATCCCGCGAGGAACGGCACGAGGACAAGGCCGAGGACGGCGAGGGACACGGCCCTCCGCGAGCGGGTCGAGGTCGGAACCGAAGGCAGCTGCACAGTCGTATCGTGCCAGGGGACCGGTTCGGTGTCAGGCGTGAGGGTGCGTGTCGCGGGCCCCGGGGCGCCGGGCGCCCCGCCGCAGCAGCGAGACCAGCAGCGGAACTCCGAGGATTCCCATCGCGCACCACCCGTAGACCGCCGAATACCGCAACTCGGGGGCGTCCAGGAAGACGGAGTGGGCCAGCGCCGAACCCAGCCACGTCCACAGGAACAACCCGACCGGGACGCCGTCGCGGTGCCGGGTTCCCGTGCCGAAGCGACGGTCGATCCGATCGACCGCGACCGCCATCACCGCGGCGACGACGAGCCACCCCGCGTAGTTCGTCAGCGGAATGTGCTCGACCCCGGGCAGACCGGCGTCGGTGATGCACCAGCGCCACTGGCCGTCGGCCACCATCTGCGGGTCCAGGTACAGGTCCCAGCCGACGACACCGACGGTCGTCAGCGCGATGCGGACCGACCGCCGGCGCGGGCCGCGGGCGAGCGCCGACGCCACACACCACACCGGATAGAACCCGGCGGTCCAGGCGAACGGCACCACCAGCGGCACCCCGGCGAGCGCGGGGCCGAGCCGGTCGACGCTGTAGTCGTAGCAGCCGTAGGGAAAACCGGTCGCCGTCCCGGCGACCTCGGAGACCAGACCCAGCCCCGCCGTCACGACCACGAGTCCCACCGCCCAGCGTCCGCCCCGGGTCACGGCCGCGTGGCTGATCGAGGCGGCGGCAAGCAGGACGACGACGAACACGGTGACGACGTCGCGGGCCCCGTCGTGTACCAGCGGGTAGAGGATCTGCGCCGCGATCGCCGCCCCCGCGAGAACGACGGGAACGCGGGAGGTCATCGCCGGCGCCACACGCGGGCCAGACCCTTTCGGTCGTCGCGGAGCGCGATCCGGGCGGCGCTCCGGCCGCTCGCACCGGACACCCCGCCACCCGGATGTGTCGAGGCCCCCGTCAGGTACAGGCGGTCCGCTCCCGGAACCCGGTGCCCCGACAACTCGGGGAGGGGACGCCACATCATCATCTGGTCCAGCGACATCTCCACGTGCATGACGTTGCCGCCGAGCAAACCCATCTCGTCTTCGAGGTCCAGCGGCGACTGCACGTGCCGGTCGAGGACGGACTCCTCGAAACCGGGTGCCAGCGCGTCCATCTCCGCCACGATCCGATCGGCCTCCGGCGCGGCGAGGTCGGTCCACCGCCTGCCGCCGGACAGCCGGTACGGCTGCCACTGCGACCACAGGGTCACCTGGTGCCTGCCCTCGGGCGCGATGGTCGGGTCCAGGCCGCTGAAGCTCATCCCCAGCACCGCGGGCCGCGGCGGGAGCTCCCCGGCGAGCGCCGCGCCGTGCGCGAGCCGCAGCTGCGCGCGATCCGAGACCAGCAGCTGGAGTCCGTGGGCCACGGAGGCGTCGGGCGCACTCGGATAGTCGGGGAGGGCGTCGGTCGCCAGCCGCACCACCATCCCGATCCCCGGGCCGACGCGGATCCGGCGACGCCACCGGGCGAGGGTCTGCGGATCGTAGCCGCCGCGTTCGAGCAGGCCGAGGGTGGTCAGCACGTGGCAGCCCGCGACCACCGCGCGGGAGCGGATCTCGCGGCCCGACGACGTCCGGGTCGTCCAGGTTCCGCCGTCCCGGCTCAGCGACACCACGGACTCGCCGAGCGTGACCGTCCCGGCGTCCGACCGCAGCCGAGAGGCGAGCGCCACGGTCAGGGCTCCGCTGCCGCCGACGGCCCGTCCGGGCGGAACGGTGTGCATCAGGGCCGCGAACCCGACCATCGGCGCCGTGCCCGGCTCCGACATCGGCGGACCGGACTGGGCGCCGAACCACGCGAGCGCCGCCTTGAGCCGTTCGTCGTCGAAGTACTCGTCGAGCAGTGCGTCGCCGGAACCGAGGAACTGCCGGGAGAGATCGCTGCCGCCGCCGCCCGTGTCGAGCCCCCAGAACGACGAGAGCAGCGCGGGTGCGGTCGGCGGATGCGAGAACGCGCGCATGACGCGGGCGCTGCGCGGACCCCACACGTCCACGAACCGGCGGTACGCGTCGGCGTCCGCGGCCCCGCAGGACTCCTCGATGGACCGGCACGTCGCCTCGAGGCTGCGGCGGAACACGATCCCGGGCCGCGCCGTCCCGGCAGGGGCGGGGGCGAACGCCCACGGATCGCAGTCGAGGTACCGCAGACCGTGTGCGCCGAGGTCGAGTTCCTCGACGATTCCCGTGTGCCGGACCATGATGTGCGCGGACGACCCACGGTCGACCTTGTACCCGGGGAAACGTTCCACCGTGGACACCGCGCCGCCGAGCACCGTGTCGCGCTCGATCACCTCGACCGACCACCCGGACCGCGCGAGGTAACACGCCGACACCAGCGCGTTGTGTCCCGACCCGACGACCACCGCGTCGATCACAGGGGAAGCCCGCGTCCCAGCACCGCGAACGGCCGGTTGTCCCCGGCGAATCGGAAGTGGCGCAGAACATCCCGGAAGCCGAGGCGGCGGTACAGCCGCCATGCGCGGTTGTCCTCGTCCGCCACTTCCGGCGTGGAGAGCAGCACCCCGCGTTCGGGTCTGCGTTCGAGGAGGCGCAGGAGCAGGGTCTCGCCGAGCCGGTGTCCCTGGGCGTCCGGGTGGACGTGGAGTTCGGTGAGTTCGAAGTAGTTGCCGAGGATCACGTCGATCTGGTCGCGGGTCCACCCCGTGTGGCGCAGACCGGAACGGACCTGCTGGTGCCACCACTGCTCGGGGGCTCCGCGGTAGCCGTAGGCGACGGCGACGAGGCGGGCGTCCGCGCCGTCGGCGGATCCGTCCCCGGCCGGGACGAGCGCGCCGACGCCACGCCACCCCGAACGCTGGAGGTGCTCGTTCCACATCGGCGCCCGGTGGTATTCGGTGCCGTGGGGATAGCCCATGGCGGCGACGTAGATCGACAGCGCCTCGTGCAGGCGGTCGCGAAACTCGGCGGCCGAGAGTTCGACCACGAGCGGAGTCTGGTCAGCGTTCGGTTCGACCGGTCTCACCTTTCTCTTGACGACGTGTCGGTGGGTCCAGCTATATTGAATAGGTCGAACAGATGTTCGATGGCGGGGATCCGGTGATGCTCGAGGGAAGCGAGCATCGCCGGCCCCCGCACTCACGACCCGACTACGCCCGGCGGGGTGGTTGCACCGGGGTTTTGGAGGTGTTCGAAGTGATGACGAACCCGGTCACGGGACCGACCTCTGGGAACTCGCACCGGCGGGGTGACGTACGCCACCCGGCCACGAGGCGCGGTTCGGTGCTGCTCGATCGCGCCGACGCACTCCTCGCCCAGTCGGTGGGGGCGGGCGGTCCGGCGGATCGGTTCCACAGCGCGTACCTGGCCGCGTTGCGCGGCGCGGGCGCGGTGCTGGCCGCCGCGGAGGGGCCCGCGGCGGGGAGCAGGAGGACACGAACACGTAACGCCTGGGTGCTCATGGCCCGCGCGGCGCCGGAATTCGGGAACTGGGCCGACTACTTCGCCGGTCACTCGGGCACCCGCGCTGCCATCGAGGCGGGAATGTCGCGAACCCTCACCGATCTCGAGGCCGACGAGTTCTTCGTCGAGGTCGGGCGCTTTCTCCAGGCCGTCGAAGATCACATCGGACGTGGCCCAGGTCTCGATTTGCGGGCCTCCTGAGCGGCGGGCGCCCGGAAACGGCGGGAAAACGGTGAGGCGTCCGCGACATTGCGGTGCCCCGAACGTCGTTCGGTGCGGGAGTCCGTAAGGTTGGTGGGGAACTCGTACGTGGAGTAGGTGGTACGGGGATCGAACTGCTCGTATTATTAAATCTAGGTAGCCGCCAAAGTCGGTTACCCACCGTCTCGCACCGTGAGGCGGTGGCCAACACTCCAGTGCCGGGGGAGGTACCGTGCCACTCTCCGAGCACGAGCAGCGCATGCTCGACCAGATCGAGAGCGCTCTCTACGCCGAGGATCCCAAGTTCGCCTCCACTGTGCGAGGCGGTCGCATGCGTGCGGCATCGAGTCGTCGTCGATTGCAGGCGGTGGCCCTGTTCGTTCTGGGGCTGGTCCTGCTCATCGCCGGCGTCGCCCTTCCGATCAAACCGGGCGGGTTTCCCGTCATCAGCCTGATCGGCTTCATCGTCATGTTCGGTGCCGGAGTCCTCCTCCTGTGGGGTGGAGGAAAGAGCAAGTCCGGACAGTCCTCGCGTGGTGGCTCGACCACGCAGGGTGAGACCGGCCGTGCCGAACGCGGCAAGCCCCGAAGCGGGCGCAAGAGTGGCGGATTCTCGTCGCGAATGGAAGACCGCTTCAAAAAGAGATTCGAGCAGGAGTAGTACGACCCGCTCAGCAGTTCCGTGGCGGCGTGGCATGTGATGCC
>NZ_JBHUSF010000087.1:0-29341 GCF_042673295.1 Rhodococcus sp. NPDC057014 | reverse complement strand
CTCTACCCCGTTGGGTCTGGGGGGGTTGTTTTTGTTTATACTATACACCTTTTTTGCACCTCGCGGGGGGGGCACCGCCTACTCCCCTGCAGCGGTCCCGCCACTCCCCTCGCTCGAATGCCCGTCACCAACTCTTGCGGAGATCATGAACGCCACCCTCGAATCCTCAGCCGCCACCGCCCCTGTGCACCCGAATCTTCCCGCCGAGGCCACTGCGTCGATGGCGGCGCTGCTGTCGCAGTTGGCGGCGCTGACCCGGCTTGCGGGTCGCGGTGACCTCCTGACCCGGCTGTCGCACACCGAGTCTCGTCTCGCCGATCCGCGAACGCGGGTGGTGGTGCTCGGCCTGACCGACAAGGGCGTCAGTTCGGTGGCCGGTGCGCTCGTCGACAGGGACGTGGCGACGACGGCACGGTCGCGGCAGGAGCCGGTGGTCGTCGAGTACGGACCTGTCGCCTCGGACTCGGATTCGACGGTCACCCTCCCCCACGATCTGCTCGCGGAGGGTCTGGTGCTGGTCGACGCACCCGGTTTCTCCGGTCACGCTCCCACTCGCGCGGCGGACATGCTGGCACTGGTCCCCACGGCGGACGCGGTGCTGTTCGTCTCCGATGCGAGTCAGGAATACACCGAACCCGAGATCGCCCTGCTGACGCAGGTGCACACGCTGTGCCCGATGGTGATCTGCGTCGTCAACAAGATCGACTTCTATCCGCGGTGGGCGGACATCCAGAAGGCCAACCGCACCCACTTGCAGAATGCGGACCTTGCGCTGCCACTGCTCCCGGTGTCCGCGATGATGCACGCGGACGCCCGCGAGGCCGGCGACGACGCGCTCGACGTCGAATCCGGCATTCCGCAGCTCGTCGACTATCTTCGCAGTCACGTGATCGCGAAGGCGGATGTCGTGCTTCGCAATTCGGTGATCGCCGACGTACGCACCGTCACCGACCACCTGTCGCTGTCGCTGAGCTCGGAACTGGACGCGTTGCAGGATCCGCAGCGCGGCGCCGCGCTTCTCGAGCAGATGACCCGGGCCCGCGCGGCGGCGGATCAGCTCCGCCAGCGATCCGCGAACTGGCAGTACACGCTGGCCGACGGCGCGATCGAGTTGATGACGGACATCGAACACGACTTGCGGCACCGTCTGCGCACCGTCATCCGCGCGGCGGAAGAGGACATCGGCAAGTCCGATCCTGCACCGCGATGGGAGGAGTTCGGTTCCTGGCTCGACGGCGAGATCGCGATGTGTGTGCGGGAGAACTTCGTGATGGCCCACACTCGTTCGCAGGCCCTCGCGCTGTCGGTCGCGGGGCGGTTCGCCGAGGACGGCAGGGTCCCGGTTCCGGCGCTGCGCATCGACAACGTGGATCACGTGCTCGAACCGGTCAACTCCCTCGAATCCTTGGAGAGTGCGCAGGGTTTCACGCAGCGCGTGCTCTCCAGCATGCGCGGGTCGTACGGCGGGGTGCTGATGGTCGGGCTGGTCACGAGCCTGGCGGGTCTGGCGCTGGTGAATCCGTTCTCGATCGGCGCCGGAGTGCTGCTCGGCGCCAACACGTATCGCGAGGACCGCAAGGCGCGCACCGCCCGCAGGCAGGCGGAGGCGAAGGTGGCCGTGTCGCGGCTGATGGACGACGTGATCTTCCAGGTGGGCAAGGAGTCGAAGCAGCGGCTGCGGGAGGTGCAGCGCGTGCTGCGCGACCACTTCACCGATCTGGCGAACGAGATGCTCCGTTCCGTCGACGATTCGCTGCGCGCGGCGACGGACGCGTCGAAGGTGCACGACGATCGCCGTGCCACGCGGTCGGCGCAGATCCGCACGGAACTCGACACGTTACGGCAGATCCGAGTGCAGGCCGCCGGATTCGCGGGGCAGGTGGCGGCGTGAGCGTCACTCGCCTCGGCTCCCAGACCCGCCAGCTGATCGATGCCGCCCGGCACGAACTGCGCGGCGACCCCGCCTCCGTCGAGGAACTCCGGCACTGCGGGGCCCGCCTCGAGGAACCGCTGCGCGTTGCCCTCACCGGCACGCTGAAGGCCGGGAAGTCGACGCTGCTCAACGCCCTCGTCGGCGAGGAGATCGCACCCACCGACGCCACCGAGTGCACCCGGGTGGTCACCTGGTTCGAGCAGTCTGCCACGCCGCGAATCGATCTCACTCACGACTCGGGACGCCGGACGCGACTGCCGGTGCACCGGGACGGGGGCAGGCTCTCGCTGGATCTGGGCACGGTGACCGCGGATCGGGTGGAGCGGCTGCAGGTGGGGTGGCCGTCGGCGTTGCTCGGCGAGTTCACGCTCGTCGACACGCCGGGAACGTCGTCGAATTCGCGGGACGTGTCGGCGCGGACCCGGGCGCTGCTCCTCCCCGAGGACGGCCCGTGCGACGTCGACGCCGTCGTCTACCTGACCCGGGGCACCGACGGCGCGGACGTCCGGTTGCTCGACCAGTTGCAGACGCGGGTCGGTACAGCCGCCGGCCCGCTCGGCATCGTCGGCGTGCTGTCGCGGGCCGACGAGGTGAGGGGTGGCCGCGAACGCACCCTCGACGCAGCCCGGGCCGCCGCCGACGAAGCGGGCCGCCGGGTGCAACGCAGCCTGCTGCCCGTGTCGGGACTTCTCGCGCTGCGCGGTCGCACTCTGCGTCAGACCGAGTTCGACGACTTGGCGGTGCTCGCCACCGTTCCGGACAGTGTGCTCGAGTCCGCGCTGCGTTCGATCACCCGGTTCACGGCGGAGGACACCGATCTCGTGCTGTCGCCCGCTCAGCGACGCGATCTTCTCGAGAGTTTCGGCCTGTTCGGTGTCCGGTTCGCGGTCATGCTGATCCGCGCGGGCGCGACCGACGCGCCGGCGCTGGCCCGCGAGTTGACGGCGCACAGCGGCCTCGAGGACCTCCGCCGCACCCTGCACCTGCAGTTCGGTCAGCGCAGCACCGAATTGAAGGCGCATTCCGCGCTCCGCACGCTGAAGGCCGTGCTGGCCCGGACCCCGTCGTCGGCGAGCCGCAGCCTGAGCCGGGCGGCGGATCGCCTGCTCGCGGACACCCACGTGTTCCGGGAACTGCGGGTGCTGTCGGGCCTGCGCGCGAGCGGTCTGCAGCTCCGGGACTCGGACGTCGTCCTGCTCGAGCGGGTGCTCGGCGGGGAGGGCATGTCGCCGCACACCCGCCTCGGCATGCCCGCTGATGCCGCCCCGGAGCAGATCTCACGCGTCGCGCTGACAGCCCTGCGGTTCTGGCGGTCTCAGGCGGGACGCCCGACCATCGACACGGCGACGGTGCAGGCGTGCGCGTGTGCGGCGCGTTCCTGCGAGGCCCTGCTCGCCCGGTGACGAGCCCGTCTACCCCTCGGGCTGCCACAGTTCGAGTCGCGGAATGTCCGGCGGCTCGAATCCCAGTACCTGCCCGTAGAAGGAGAGTTCGGCGTTACGGGAGCTGATGAGGGTGGCCAGCTTCCGGAATCCGTGCGACTCCCCCTCGTATTCGAGGTAGGCGTGCGGGATGCCCTTCTCCACGAGCGCATCCCGGAACCGTTCCGCCTGCGACGGCGGCACGATTGGATCGTCGAGCCCCTGCAGCAGCAGGACCGGGCAGTTCAGCCCGGCGACGTTGTTGAGAGGCGCCCGCTCGGCGTAGAGGTCGGCGGCCTCGGGCAGCGGGCCGATCAGGCCGTCGATGTACCGGGACTCGAAGTCGTGCGTCTCCTTCACGAAACCGTCGAGTTCGGCGACCCCGAAGTAGGACGCACCGCAGGCGAACACGTCCGACGTCGTCAGTGCGGCGAGCACGGTCCAGCCGCCGGCGGATCCGCCTTCGATCGCCAGCCGGCGGGGGTCCGCCATCCCCGCCTCGGCCAAGCCGGTCACCGCGGTCACCACGTCCTCGACGTCGACGACCCCCCACTGGCCCCGCAGCCGGTTGCGGTATTCGCGCCCGTACCCGGTGGACCCGCCGTAGTTCACGTCGACGACGCCGATGCCGCGGCTGGTGAAGAACGCGAACACGGGATTCAGCGACGGTGCGACCCGCGACGTCGGCCCGCCGTGCACGAACGCCACGTACGGCGGCAGTTCCCCGTCCTCGCCCCGGTGCCGCGGGTGCCGCGGCGGGTAGGCGATCGCGTGGACTTCGCGTTCGGCGCCTTGGAACGTCAGCTGCCGGGCTTCGGGGAGATACGCCGCCTCGGGCAGTTCGGTGACGGACAGTCTGACTGTGCGGAGTGCACCGGTGTCGAGGTCGAGTTCGCGCAGGCCCGCCGGGGTCTGGGCGCCGCCGGTGAGCAGTAGGATCCGGTTGCCGTTGCGATCCCCGAGACCGATGCTGGTGAGCCCGTCGAGCGGGATGTCCACCAGCGAACCGGTGGCCGGATCGAGCACGGCGAGGGTGTCGGTGCCGAACGTCCGCACGGTCAGCAGTGTGCCGTCGTCGCGGCGGGTGTGCCAGCGGCCGCCGAGCATCCACAGCGCACCGCCGAAGTCGGCGTCCATCGGGCACAACGCCACCGGCTCCGGGTCGTCGATGCCCACCCGGTAGAGATTCCACCAGCCGCTGCGGTCGCTGATCGTGTACAGCTCGGTGGGCCCGACCCATTCGGGTTGCAGCACCGACTCCTCGGTACCGCCGAGCAGTGTCCGCACCTTCCCGGTGACGCGGCCGCCCTCGACGGCCACGACCCTGAGCTCGGTGCCGTCCCACGGCATCTGGGGGTGATCCCAGGCGATCCAGGCGAGGTGCCTGCGGTCCGGCGACAGCCGAGGATTGGCCAGGAAGTCCGAGCCGGCGACGACGGACCGTACCCGATGCGGGTCGTCGGCCGCCGACCCGTCCAGCGGAACGACGCAGATGTCGCGGGAGACGCCGCCCTCGGTGTCGTGTGTTTCGCGGACCGCCCACACCTCGCCGTCGACCACCGACAGGTCGCCGTACCGCAGCGAGCAGGGCTGCGGCGGTTCCGGTGTCAGCGGCACCGGGGTCCCGCCTTCCAGCAGGTACAGGCGCTGGTCGCTGAACTCGGCGAACACGAGGTGGCCGGCGTCGGTGACGGTCCAGCCGCCGCCGCCGTACTCGTGGACGCGGGTGCGGGCGTTCCACGGTGCGGGCAGAATGTCTTCCGGTTCGTCGTCGAGGCCGAGCCGCCGCACCGAGACCCGCCCGCCTTCACTGGGTCGCAGTTCCGACCACCACACGTCGTCGCCCACGTACCGGCCACCCTCGACGGGGTGGCCGCTGGAGGCGAGGTCCGCCGCCGCGATCGGAGAGGGCCAGGAACCGTAGGGCGCAGAGGTCATCCGCCGAGGATATTCCGCCGCCCGCTACTCCGCAGGCAGCCACGCGCCGTGAAGGCCCGCCGGAACCCGAATCGGCAGTCGCACCTTCCCGATCGGCCCCGACCCGGGGTCGTCGGCGGGCAGCACGAAGTACCAGGACGTCAGGTCGCTGCGGTCGGTACCGATCATTCCCCAGTACTCGTGCTCGGCGCCGGGCATGAAGATCGGCTCGCCCACCGACACACTGCCCGGGTCCCAGTGCGCCTCGGTGCCGCGGGCGGTGTCGAAGAACCACAGCGAATCCTGCCGTCCCTGACTGCGGTCGAGTTTGCCGACCGTCGCCACGGTGCGGTGCCCGCGGGTCAGTTCCCGGTCGTCGACCCGGGGGAACTCGACGTCGCGGTCGCACACCACCTCTCGCGTCACCCGTCCACTGCCGGGGTCGACGACGGCGCGGATCAGCGAGCCCAGCGACGGCGCCGGAGCCTTCGCGAATCCACCGGGATACGTCCACTCCACGTAGTCGACGCTCACCCGCCCGTCGGGCAGGTCGAACGCGTTCGCGAAATGCCACACCCAGTACGCGTCGTGCGTCGTCCACCGCACGGGACCGCCGTCGCGGGGGATCAGCGCGATCCGCGTGCCGTCCTCCGGCCGCCAGTCCAGCACGGACCCGCCGGTCAGCACGGCGGCGATGTCGAACACCAGCGGGCACAGCATGAGCAGTATGTAGCGCTGGGTGAGCGCCATGTCGTGGACCATCAGCGGTGTGTCCACGCCCTCGACCGCCGTCGGTGTCCGCGCCACCGAACCGTCGGGGTTCACCACCGACCACGTCAGGTACGGGGGCTCCAGCATGTAGTTGAACAGGACCATCTGCCCGGTGACCGGGTCGATCTTGGGGTGCGCAGTGCTGCCCACGCTCATGGCGCCGTCGCAGTTGTCCCGCCCCAGCGTGCTCAGGTCGGCCGGGTCGAGGCGGAACGGCAGCGTGGTCTCGGCCATCGCGAGGAGTCGCCCGCCGTGCCGGACGATGTTGATGTCGGGCAGTTCCCGGGACGTTCCCGCCAGTTCGGGCCCCACCTCGTCCTCGGTCGGCGTATAGAGGTCGGTGACCCCGGCCCAGATGACGTGTCCGGCCTTCTCTTCCGCCGTCACCATGGGGGTGCGGACGAATCGGTTGGTGTACCGGGCGGCGCCGTCGGCCAATTCGACCCGGTGGACCATGCCGTCGCCGTCGAGCGGGTAGACGTAGGTGCCGATCGGGTCGAACCGCGGATTGGGACCGTTGCGCAGATACGCGCCGTGCAGATCGGCGGGCAGTTCGCCGATCACCTCGAGATCCCGGACGTCGACCTCCTCCCGCTGCGGCGCGAACACCCCGACGAGGTGGCTGTGGTGCGCGATGTCGACGGGGCCGGGACGGCGGGTTACCGGTGCTGCCATGTGGGTCTATCCCTCCGGGCGCGGTGAACACGACCCCCTCTCGAGGGTACGACGGGCGCGTGCGCGGGCGGCGTGTTTCGACGACACGACGACGGTCCGATACCCACCAGTAGAAATCGGGTTGCCCGGGGGTGGGAGAATGACCGTCGTGAGCAACCCAGACCACGGCCACCACCGCATGCCGCATCGCAAGCTGGAGCAGTCCACCAAGCTTCAGAACGTGCTCTACGAGATTCGTGGACCGGTACATGCCCACGCCGCCCGGCTGGAGGCGGAAGGACACCGGATCCTCAAGCTCAACATCGGCAACCCCGCGCCGTTCGGTTTCGATGCGCCCGACGTGATCATGCGCGACATGATCGCCGCGCTCCCGTATGCGCAGGGGTACTCCGAGTCCAAGGGCATCCTGTCGGCACGGCGCGCGATCGTCACCCGCTACGAACTGGTCGCCGGGTTCCCCGAACTCGACGTCGACGACATCTACCTGGGCAACGGCGTGTCCGAGCTCATCACGATGACGATGCAGGCGCTCCTCGACAACGGCGACGAGGTACTGATCCCCGCGCCGGACTACCCGCTGTGGACGGCGATGACGAGCCTCGCCGGCGGCACCCCGGTGCACTACCTGTGCGACGAGGGCAACGACTGGAACCCCGACATCGCGGACATCGAGTCCAAGATCACCGACAAGACCAAGGCCCTCCTCGTCATCAACCCGAACAATCCGACGGGTGCGGTGTACTCGATGGAGGTCCTGCAGCAGCTCGTCGACCTGGCGCGCAAGCATCAACTGTTGCTTCTCGCGGACGAGATCTACGACAAGATCCTCTACGACGACGCCAAGCACATCTCGCTCGCGACGCTGGCCCCGGATCTGCTGTGCCTGACGTTCAACGGCCTGTCGAAGGCGTACCGCGTCGCGGGTTACCGGTCCGGCTGGGTGGCCATCACCGGCCCCAAGGAGCACGCCGCAGGTTTCCTCGAGGGACTCGACCTGCTGGCGTCGACGCGTCTGTGCCCGAACGTGCCCGGTCAGCACGCCATCCAGGTGGCGCTCGGCGGGCACCAGAGCATCGAAGACCTGATCCTGCCGGGTGGCCGGCTGCTCGAGCAGCGTGACGTGGCCTGGGAACGCCTCAACATGATCCCGGGCGTCTCGTGTGTGAAGCCGAAGGGCGCGCTGTACGCGTTCCCCCGCCTCGACCCGAACGTCTACGAGATCTACGACGACGAGAAGCTGGTCCAGGACCTGCTGCTGCAGGAGAAAATCCTGATGGTGCAGGGCACCGGCTTCAACTGGCCGGACCACGACCACCTCCGGATCGTGACGCTGCCGTGGGCGCGGGATCTCGCTGTCGCCATCGAGCGGTTCGGTAATTTCCTCACCAGCTACAAGCAGTAGGATCGAGACACAGCAAGCGACACGCGCGTCGCTTGCGTGTCTCCTGGGGGAAAAGAATGGTCACCAGCACCCGCGCGCGTTTCGGACAATTCGTCCACCGGCGACGGCGTTTGCTGAACCTCACACAGGACCAGGTCACGGCTGCCGGTGGCCCGTCCGACGCAGCTCAGACGCGCGCCGAGAACGGGACCGGCCCGGATCCGAGCATCGAGACGCTCCGCAAACTGGACGTCGCGCTGCGGTGGGCGCCGGGCAGCGCGGCCCGCACCCTCGACGGCGGTCACCCGACTCCCCTCGAGACGCTCGACGGGGACGAGCGGGCGCCGTCGTCGCGTCCGCTGACGCTCGGACCGTCGGAGATTCCGCTGGACCTGGACACGATCATCGAGATCCTGGGGCCGCACACCCAGCTCACGCAGCTGAGTGTGGCGCACCCCGAGGTGCCGGGCCTGGCCGAGGCGGCGGGCGAACTGAGCCGTGTGGTCTCGAAGATCACCGGCGCCTACGTCACGCGGTTGCTGGAAGTCAACGGAGGGCCGGCCGGACCCCGCCAGCCGCTGGTGGAGTTCGCGTTCGGCCATCTGCTGGAGGAACCGTCGACCGTCACCGATGCCCGCGAACTCGAGGAGGCGCGGTATCGCCGCTTCCTCTACGGCCGGGGGGAGGATCTCGACGCGGCCACCCGGGAGCGTTTCTGGCGTCGATGGGAGGACGCGGTGAAACTCGTCGCCACCGACGATCCTGAACGCAGCGGAGACGCGGAGGTGACCGCATGAACGGGGTGCCGTTGTCGGTGCGGGTCAACCGCCTGTTCTCCCTCGCCCACGATCTCGACGGTCCCGAACCGGGCGAGGACACCGTCGCCGCGGGGGTGTCGCAGATCCTCGGCCGCCCCGTCGCGCCGTCCGAGATCGAGTCGCTGCGCAGTAGCGATCACGAGCCTCCGGAGCCCGACGTCCTGCGGGCGGTCGCGCAGCACTTCCACGCCCCCGAGCAGTACCTCGCGGCCGACGGCTACCACGACTACGACACCCTGGTCCGGTTCAAGATCGCCGTCCGCGAGGCCGGGGTGCAGCACCTGTCGATGCGATCGCTGGACGCGAGCGCCGAACCGACCACCGCCGAGATGGAATCGCTGATCCCGCTTCTGGAGAATCTGCGGCGGAGCCACGGCCCCCTGCCGGTCGCGTCGCCGGATCCTCGTCAGACCTGAGCGGGGACGCGCGCCGACGGGTCCTCGGGTCCGCCGAACTGCGGGAGGCGCCGCGCCCACAGCGCGGCGGCCACACGCTCGCCGTCCTTCCAGTGGTCGGCCAGCCGCGCCAGTTCCCACGGTTCGCCGCCGACGTCGGTCACGAACCGGTCCGTCGTCCCGCCCGTGCCGTGTGCCCGGTGACCGGCGCTGCGGGCCAGGCACGCGAGGTGCAGTCGCGCCGCCGTGACCACCGGTGGTGCGCTGCCGGTGTGGTCGCCGAGTTCGAACACCACGTGCCGGTCGAGGACCATGATCGCGTCGCGGATCTCGACGCTCATCCGGTCCAGCCGGCCGCGGGCGGACAGCGCCCGGCGATCGGCCGGACGCAGTTCCAGGACCACTTCGGGGACCGCGCCCGTCAGGGTCCGCCACATCGGCTGCAGCCGGCGAGTGACCCGTCGCGACCGCCACCGGTGACCGAGCGCCCGGATCGCCGGTCCCGCAGAGATGATCGCGCCCGCCGACACGACGAGCACGCGGATGAACGCCCCCGAGTCGCTGTGCGATTCGGTCAGGGCGTTGTCTTCGCTGACGGCGTTGACCACCCCGGTCGTCATGACGACACCCATGTCGAACACCTCGAACAGCGACAGCGCGATGACGGCGAGAAACACCCGGCGCTCGTGTCCCGGTGTCGCGCTGCGCACGGCTTTCAGTGAGATCCACAGGTTGAGCACGGCGACGGCGAGGATCGGAACGGCGTACGTGATGCAGTAGGCCGCGAAGAGCCAGCCGCCTTCGTCCGCGATGGCGACGCCCCGCGACCGCGCCGGGGCGCTGAGGGCGATGAGGATCGCCCCCGCGACGAGGCCCACCGACAGCGACACGACGTGGATGCGGGGTAGACGCGCGGGGCCGAGTGCCCACGCGGAGAAGAGGCTGATCAGCGACGCCGCGGTGAGGATGATGCAGACGTTGCTGAGGGTGTTCGCGAATCCGTGCCCGAACCAGAGGTCGAGCCAGTGCTGCGCCAGCGACCGCTGGAGGACCAGCGAGAGCGAGGCGAAGACGAGGGCGGCGTTCATCCGGCGTTCGGCGACGGTCGACCGGACCAGGGCCACGCGCAGGAGGGTGGTCCCCCAGACGACGGCGAGCAGCGGCCAGCTCACGTAGGTGGGCGGTTCGTACACGGCGTCAGAACGTTCCGAGCATCCGCGACACCCGGGCGTCACCGGCGGTGTCGCCGGCGGTCGTCGCCCGGCGGCCCGCCATGATCAGGGTGGCGAGCAGTTCCGCCTCGTATTCCTGGTCGTTCGAGTAGTTGGACCGGCCGAGCATCTTGACCACGCCTGTCGTGTCGACCGACGGCGCGGCCGCCGACAGCACTGTCGAGTCGACGGAGGTGTCCCCGATCGTGTCGCGGTCGTGGCCGAGTTCCATGTGCGCCAGTTCGTGGCAGATGATGTGGGTGGCGTGGACGTCCGACATCCCTGTCGCGTAGAGGATCACGTCGTCCTCGGCCCGTGCCAGCCAGAGTCCGGAATGTCCGCCCTGCACCAGGGCATGCGAGACGGGAACCAGGTGGATCGGGCGGCCCCGGCGGGCCGCGACACCGCCGATCAGCTCATCCCTGTTCCAGGGCACGGGAATACCCATCTCCGCCACGATCCGGCGAAGATGGTTGCTGGGTCGCGACGGCCGCGAGATTCGCACTGGAACACCTCCGAACGGCCATAATCCTAGGCCGTCGGCGTTCGAGGTCACGACATGTGGGCGATTTCACCTACCCGGTTGACGAATACCCCTCATGTGTCGGTAGATTGGCAACCGGCACCTCGAGTGCCGCGAGCACCTGTCGCCCCTCCCCCCCCTGTGGGCGCCAGGTTGGTGGCGGGGTCAACCCCCCCTGTACCCCGCCACCCAGCTCGGCACTTCTCTCCACGCAGCGGCTTGTCACCCGCGGAACACACCCCTCGTTCGGAGTTCCGGACCACCCTTGCGTGAAACTCGGCGTTCGCTGCAGATTAGCTGCCACGTGCCATGTTCCGATATCTAATCACACCGGCGACATATAAGCGACACGAGAGCAATACACACCGGACAGGTCGGCAACACCGGCACCGCACGCCACTTCCGTCACAGCGTCCCCGGTCTGCTTCCGGCTACCCTGTCGTGCGTGCGGAGACAATCCCCCCAGCAGCCGACCCGAAGCGGACGATGAGCGAATTCCACGGACACGGCCACGGCCACGGCCACAGCGACGGACCGGCCCCGATGGGACCCGTTGCCGCCAAGGTGGTGGTCGGGCTCCTCGTCGCCATCGGTGTCACGGTCCTCATCGGCGCCGTCGCGTTGTGGCCCGGCAAGCCGAGCGTCGACGTCGAGCAGCCGTTCCAGAGCGCCCAGGGCGGTGCCGTCGTCACGGAGTCGGGCACGGTCACGATGCAGAACATCGGCGACTGCGGAAGCCCGTCCGCCGGACGGGTCTTCACCGGCGCACCGCTGCCCCCGCCCGCCGGCGCCTACGAGTGCCAGCGCAGCATCGTCGACATCGAGTCCGGTCCCAACACCGGCACCCAGACGCTGCTCGAGATCATCCCCGGCCCCGGCCAGCCCGATCTCCGCGTGGGCGAGAACATCCGGCTGTCCCGCCAAACGGATGTGAACGGCACGACGGAGTACTCGTTCGAGGACTACGCCCGCGGGCTGCCCGTCACGCTCATCGCACTCGCGTTCGCCGCCGTCGTGATCGCCGTCGCGCGGTGGCGCGGGTTCCGGGCGCTCGTCGGCATCGTCGTCTCGTTCGGGGTGCTCGTCCTGTTCACACTGCCGGCCCTGTTGGACGGTCAGCCGGCGATCCCGGTGGCGCTCGTCTCCGGCGCCGTCATCCTGTATGCCGTGCTGTATCTCGCGCACGGCGTTTCGCTACGCACCAGTTCGGCGTTGCTGGGCACCCTCGCGTCGATGGCCCTGGCGGCGGTCCTCTCCTACGCCACCATCGAGATGACGCGCCTGACCGGGCTGTCCGAGGAGCAGAACACCAACGTCCAGACGTACATCCAGCACGTCAGCATCACCGGCCTGCTGCTGGCCGGCTTCATCATCGGTTCGCTGGGTGTGCTCAACGACGTCACCATCACGCAGGCGGCGTCGGCGTTCGAACTGGCCTCGCTCGACCCGGGCGCGTCGAGGCGCCAGATCTTCGGTTCCGCGATGCGCGTCGGCCGCGATCACATCGCCAGCACCGTGTACACCCTCGTCCTCGCGTATGCGGGCGGGGCACTGCCGCTGCTGTTGCTGTTCAGTGTGGCGGGCCGGTCGATCCAGGACGTGCTGCTCAGCGACGCCGTGGCCATCGAGATCGTGCGGTCGGCGGTCGGCGGCATCGCGTTGGCGCTGTCGGTTCCGCTGACCACCGCGATCGCGGTGATGCTGGCGCGCCCGATCGGCGCAGGGCCCAGCGGCGCGGCGCCGGCAGTCAGGCCGTCACGGGGTGGCCGTCATTCCAGATAGCGGGTGCACCGCTAGCTGAAGAGCCCGACCTCCCGGAGGACGATGAAGATGATGGCGATGACCATCAGCGCATAGACGGTCAGCATCGTCACCTTGGCCGCGTGTTCGCTGGTGGGCGGGAACATCTTCAGGATCGGCTTCGTGTACGCGACGAGCCGCCGGGTCTCTGCCGGCGCGGCCGCCGAAGACGGGGGAACGTTGGGAGTGCTGTGGAACTCCGCGGGATTTGCAGTCACTGCACACATCCTCTCTACGCCGGAACCACTCCCATCGTAGGCCCGCGGAGCGGGACCCGACACCTCGAATCGGCAGTCGGGCCGCGGCGACGTCTAGGTTCCGGGCAACCTCGGGAGTTCGGGCAGTTGGAACGGCGGCAAGTGGATCTGCGGCAGGCCGGGAAATATCGGTGCGGGCAGAGGAGGAGGTGGCGGCGGTGCGGGCTCCGCCTCGGGAATCCGGATCTGCGACGCCGTCTGCACGGGCGCCTCGACGATCTCGGACGTGGGCGGCGGCGAGGGCGTCGTCGGTGACGGTGTGGCCACCTCGGTGACGACCGGCGGCTTGGCGGTGAGCTGCGTGGTCGCCGGCTGCGACGACCCCTCGGTGCGGGACAACAGGTTCTTGCCGTACCCGAGACCGAGACCGATCACCGCCACCACGGCGAGCGCGGTACCCGCCAGCGCGGCGCCCCGGATCTGGATCTTGGCCACCTGCTGACTCGGCGGCGGCGCCGCGGCGCTCAGCCACGACGGGGTACCCGACGGCGCACCGCTGCGCGCGACGACTGCGGTCGGTGCGTGCCGGAACGCGTTCCACTCGGGCGTGTACTGCGGCGGCGGGAGGACTCGGGCGACCTCGGCGGGCGGCGGCACCACCTGCTGGGCGAGCAGCGCAGCGCCTTGTGCCGCAACGAGTTCGGGATGATCGGGAACGATGACGGGCAACCCGAGCCACGACTCCAGTACCGTGCGCACGAGGGGAATACGCGCACCACCGCCGGTGAGCACCACGGCGTCCGGCGTTCGTCCCGACCGCGTGATCACGTCGCGGGCGAGGCGCGCCGACGATTCGACGGTGACACCGATGAGCGAGTCGAAGACGTCGCGCGACAACAGCAGCAGGCCGCCGGCGCCGGGCACCGCGACGGCGCCGCCGGTGGAGAGCCGCTCCTTCGCCTCACGGCAGCGGAGGTCGAGCTCCAGGCTCGCGGCCGCGTCGCGGGGCGCCTCGATGCGATTGTTCTCCAACTGGTTGACACGAACCATTCGGTCGAAGACGTCGCCGCTCACCGTGTCGGTGCGGACCGTCTCGACCACCTCACCCGTCGCCCGGTCGACGACGCTGACGGTGAGTCCGGAACTGCCCAGGTCGTAGAACACGAGCGTCGCGTGATCACCCAGGGCTCCCGAGACGTCGAGGAACTTCAGCGCGGCCGAGGCCTCGGTGACGAGGCGGTAGTTGGCGAGTTGCTGCCGGGCCATCGCCGCCTGGACGGCACCTGCCTGCGCTTCGTCGCGGTAGGCGACACCGGTGGCGTGCACCTGCCCGGCGTCGGGTGCGCCGGCGAGGACCACGCCGATCGATTCGGCGGCCAGTTCCTCCGGCAGATCCCGGCCTGCGGCGACGACCTGCGCCCGGAAATCGGGGACGTGCCGGCTCGCGGCGTCGTCTCGGTTCACGGAGTCGGGTCGTGCCAAGCGCACAGCGCTCGCACCGACCGACACACCTAGAACCGAACTCATGGGCCGCCTAACTCGACTGTGCACGGGTTCGATCCGGAATCCCCCCACTCCATGGCCCGCAGTCTAGCGAAGCGGTCGGACACGGCAACCGAGCAACCGATCGGCGGCAGACAACTCAAAAGTTGCTCGCGATGATCACTCCCGCGATGCCCGTGCCCAGCGGCACGAACGTGCACGGCGGCACCACCACGTGGGCGGGATCGAGGGTGTTGAGCACCAGTTGCTGGGAGAACGGGTCGTACGGCAGGTTGAAGTGTCCGGTCTGATCGATCGGGCACAGGTCCTGGACGAGGATGTTGGTGGCGCCGGGGTCGTGCAGCGCGACGTTGGTGTACGGCTGGATCACCTCGTCGTAGCGCGTCCCGATCGTGGTGTATTCGGCGCCGGGAACGGTGTCACCACCCGCATTGAGGGCAGTGAGGAACGGCGAGCCCTGCACCTGTTCGGCGAGCGCCTCCGAACCGATCGCTTCGATCAGCTCGGTGCCCCCGGGAACGGATGTCACCGCCGTCGCGATCCCGAAGAACGTTCCCCCGTAGGTGGGCGACGCCAGACCGATCCAGTGGTGTACCTTCGACGCCCCGCCGAGCCTGTTGACGTAGTACCGGGCCACCGTCGCGCCTTGCGAGTGCCCGATCAGGTCGACCTCGTCCGCGCCGGTCGCGGACAGCACGTCGTCGACGAACACCTCCAGTTCCGCGGCCCCCTCGGTCATGGTCTGCATCCCGAAGTGTTCGGTGCCCGGTTTCCGTCCGTAGTTCAGGGCGAACACGCAGTAGCCGGCGGCCTTCAGTTTCGGGCTCAGCCCGGCCCAGTTCGAATAGGCGCTGCCGTCGCTGCCGTGCACGAGAATCACGGGGCGGGGATGCGCGGGACCGGGGCGGCACGAGAAGTCGTTGGCACCGGGCGGCGCGGAATGCGGATGCTGCTTCGCGTACGCGATCGCGGCGCCGGCGTCGGATTGCGGAGGCCCCGGCAGCGTCGGGACTTCCGCCGCCTGAGCGGGCGCGGCGCCGAGCAGGCAGATCACGGCAGCGAGAAGCGCGAGTAGGGATCCGTGACGTGCCTTCGACATCGCCCAGCCCTCCGTTGCGATTTGGGCTGACGCTACCGTCCGCCGAAGCCGCCGGCAGTGGAGATCGGCAAACCCGTTATCGCGGGGACCGCCAGGTCACGGTTCGCTATCCCCTGCCGAGCCCCCGGTAGACCCACCCGGCGGTGCGCCAGTCCTCCGCGTCGAGGCAGTTGCGGCCGTCGACCATCACGCGCGCACGCACCACGCCGTTCAGATCCTCCGGTTTCAGGGCGGCGAACTCCGCCCACTCGGTGAGCAGCAGCACCGCGTCCGCGTTGTCGCACGCCTCGACCGCCGACGTCGCGTAGTTCAGCGTCGGGAACAACCTGCGGGAGTTGTCGAGGGCCTTCGGGTCGTAGACGCTGACGACGGCCCCGTGCAATTGCATCATTCCCGCGACGTTGAGTGCCGGCGAGTCGCGGACGTCGTCGGATTCCGGTTTGAACGCCGCGCCGAGGACGGCCACGTTGGCGCCGAGCAGCGACCCTCCGCACGCCTGCGCCGCCAACTCCACCATCCGGGTGCGCCGGCGCATGTTGATGCTGTCGACCTCCCGCAGGAAGTGCAGCGCCTGGTTCGCACCGAGCTCACCGGCCCGGGCCATGAACGCGCGGATGTCCTTGGGCAGGCAGCCGCCACCGAAACCGAGACCGGCATTCAGGAACCGGCGGCCGATCCGCGCGTCGTAGCCGAGGGCGTCGGCGAGTTGGGTGACGTCGGCGCCGGTGGCCTCGCAGACCTCGGAGATGGCGTTGATGAAGGAGATCTTGGTGGCCAGGAACGCGTTGGCCGACACCTTGACCAGTTCCGCGGTCGCGAGGTCGGTGACCAGGAACGGAATGTCCTCGCCGAGCAGGCGGGCATACAGCTCGCGCAACTCGGCCTCCGCGCGTCCGGGGCGCAGACGGTCCACGCCCAGAACCATCCGGTCGGGATGCAGGGTGTCCTCGACGGCGAAGCCCTCCCGCAGGAACTCCGGGTTCCACGCCACCTCCACGGCGTCACCCGCCGGCGCGAGCGCCCGGGCCCGCGCCCCCAGATCCGCCGCCGTCCCGACGGGAACGGTCGACTTGCCGACGATGACGGCCGGACGGTCGAGCATCGGCGCGAGCGTGTCGATCACCGAGTGCACGTGCCGCAGGTCCGCGCCGTACTCCCCCTTCTTCTGCGGCGTGCCGACACCGAGGAAGTGGAGGTCCGCGAACTCCGCGGCCTCGCTGTACGACGTCGTGAAGTGCAGTCGGCCGGCGTCGATGTTCCGGCGCAGAACGTCCGCGAGACCGGGCTCGTAGAACGGCACCTCCCCGGACGAGAGCTTCGCCACTTTTCCGGGGTCGACGTCGACGCCCAGGACGTCGTGACCCAACTCCGCCATGCAGGCGGCGTGGGTGGCTCCCAGGTATCCGGTTCCAAACACGGTGCAGCGCATGCACCCTTGATAACCAGTGCAGGTGAGCGCGATATTTACCCGACAGATGCTCGAAGCCAACAGTGCGTGTACGGACGGTGCGGGGCGAGACCCTATGCTTCGCCCATGCATGTTCTCTTCGTCTGCACCGGAAACGTCTGTCGCTCCCCAACGGCCGAGCGCCTCGCAGTGGCATACGCCGAGGAGCTCGGGATCACCGACCTGACCGCCGAAAGTGCAGGTACACGCGCTGCGGTCGGACGCCCGATGGAACCGACGGCCGCGCAAGTCCTCGAAGGGCTCGGTGGTAACCCCACCGAGTTCACCGCGCGGATGCTCACCGCGGATCTCGCGGTGGAGGCCGACCTGGTGCTGACGATGACCGAGCGTCAGCGCGAGAAGGTGCTGGCGCTGGCTCCCGAGCAGTTGAAGAAGACGTTCACGCTGAAGGAGGCCGCGCGTCTCGCCGAGGCGGCGGATGCGAAGTCGGTGGCCGATCTGGCTGCGGCGCGTCCCAGACACAAGGCCGACGACACTCCCGAAGACGTGCCGGACCCGATGGGGAAGGACGAGGACACGTTCCTGACCATCGGGTCCGAGATCGCCGATCTACTGGGTGTGATCTCGCGGAGCATCCGTCTCTGACCAGGGTTCCTGGTCGTCACGGTAGCGGCGGGTGCGCCTCGGTGTGGGAGGCACCGGTGCGCCCGACTGCTGCTCGTTGCCGTAGTGGTCGGGCGCTCCGTACCACTGCTGACCCCGGCCGCCGTCGTAGGCACCCTGGTAGGCGGGGGCACCCTGGTAGACGGGTGCTTCCTGCGGATCTCCCCCGTACGGCTGCTGCGGGTACTCGTCGCGAACGTACTGCGCCTGCTGCTGCGGCACCGACTGCTGGGGTGCCTGCTGTAGAGGTGCTTGCTGCTGGGGTGCCTGCTGCTGCACGGCGGGCTGCGGCGGGGCGGCCTGTTGCATCTGCGGCAGCGACTTGTCGGTCTCGTAGTAGTACTTGTACTCGTACACCCCGCGACCGCGGCTCGGCGTCATCGTGATGATCGTCCCGAGGATGGTCGCCCCGACGCTGTGCAGGTTGCCCACCGCCCGCGACAACTGGTCCCGCTTGGTTTCGGCGTGGCGGGCGATGACCAGGGCGCCGTCCGACATCGCGGTGAGCACGGTGGCGTCGGTGACCGGCAACAGCGGGGACGCGTCGACGATCACGTAGTCGAATCGTCCGCGGAGGTCGGCCAGCGCCTGACGGGCCGTCTCGGTTCCGAGCAGCTCACTGGGGTTCGGCGGGATCGGCCCGGACGCCAGGACGGTCAGACCCGAGTATTGCGTCGGCTGGAGCACGGCGTCGAGGTCGGCCTTGCCCGCCAGGACGCTGCTGAGCCCGACGGACCCGACGACGCCAAGGTACTTCGACACGCGCGGCTTGCGGAGGTCACCTTCGACGAGGCACACGTTCTGGCCGCCCTCCGCCAGCACGAGCGCGATGTTGATCGCGGTGGTGGTCTTGCCCTCGGTGGGCAGCGAACTGGTGACCACGATGACACGCGGCGGGTTGTCGACCTCGAGGAACTGCAGATTGGTGCGGAGTTCGCGGTAGGCCTCCGCGCTCGAGGAATTGCCCTCGGCGAAGTTGATGGCCTGCTGCGTCTGCCGCTCCTTGTCGAACGGGATGGTGCCGATCAACGCCGAACCGGCCAGTTCCTCGACGGTGCGCCGATCCTTGACCGTGTTGTCGAGGCGATCGCGCAGGACGGCGAACGCGATACCGAGCAGCAGCCCGACCGCCGCGCCCAGAGCGAGGTTGCGCAGCGTCTTGGGCGAGACGGGAGTGGACGGAGTCTGCGCCTGCTGTTCGACGACGACGCGGGCGGCGGGGGCCCCACCCTTCTCCGGGGTCTCGAGCTCCCGGGCCATGACGACGAACTCGTCGGACAGGGCGTTGGCGATGTCGCGGGCGCGTTCCGGCGACGGATCCTGCACCTTGACGTCGATGAGCACGGTGTCCGGTGCGGAGCTGGCCTTCACCTGTGAGGCGAGCGCCGCTGCCGTGCCGCCCAGATCGAGCTTGTCGATCGTCCGCTGCGCGAGGGTCTCGCCGGTAAGCAGTTTGGTGTAGGACGTCACCCGCTGCTGCGAGAACAGGTTGCCCTGGTAGACCTCGTTCACCGACGATCCCGCGGACGTCGAGACGAACAACCGGGTCGACGCCTCGTAGATCGGGGTGGTCAGCAACGACGCTCCGAGTGCACCGAGAATCGCGACCACGGTCGTGATCGCGATGATTTTCCAACGTGACTGCAGAATTCGCAGGTAGTCCTGAATTTCCATTATCGAGTCTCTTCCAATTGCGTCGCGCTCAGCGGCGCGATCGAGCTGTCATTCACATCGTTCTGACCCGACTGAATCGCTACATCGTAGTGATGAGGTCCACTGTCGGCGTCACGTGCCGTCACGGTTCGCCGTGGTCCCCCGATCTCCGAAGCAGTCGGCCGATCTCGGCGAGCGGGCCCGGGTCTGCCATCTCGGAGTGGGTGGTGTCGATGTGGTGTGCGGTGACGACGCCGTCGGCGTGCTCACGCCAGGCGTCGACGACGTCGGGGTGCCGGTTCAGGTCGCGGGCGGCGACGAACAGGTCGAGGTCGCCGTCGAACCGCCGGGGGCTGTGGGTCGACGCGATCAGCTCGAGCCGCTCGATCACGGCCCGGATCTCCCGTAGCCGGTCGACGCTCACGTACGCGCCGAACTGCGCGATCAGCTCGTCCTCGCTCAGGGTTTCCGGTTCGGGTGGCTGCTGTTGCGGTAGAAGCGTGTCGAGGAGCGCCGGCGCGGCCACCTCGTGGCCCGCGTCGCGGAGCTGGACGGCCATCTCGTGGGCGATGGTTCCGCCGAGCGACCACCCCAGCAGGTGGTAGGGGCCCGCCGGCTGGACGGCGCGGATCGCGTCGACGTACCGCGCGGCCAGCGCGGACAGCGTCTCGGGCAGGTCCGGCCTGCCGGTCGCCTGGATGCCGTACAGCGGTCGGTCGCCCACGTGATCGGCGAGACCGCCGAAGCACCAGGCCAATCCGCTGAGCGGGTGCACGCAGAACAGCGGCGCTCCTGCATCGGCGGGGCGGAGTTCCACCACGGTGTCGAAGAAGCTCTCGGGCCGAGGCCCGTCGTCGATCCGGGCGGCCAGGCGCTGCACCGTGGGGTCGGTGAAGACCCATTCGATGGGCACGTCGCGGTCCAGTCGGCGGCGCAGTTCCGTTGCCACCGAGGCCGCTCCCATCGATGTGCCGCCGAGCGTGAAGAAGGCTTCGTCCGCGGGGACGTCTGCGACGCCCAGGACGTCCGCGAACACGGCGGCGATCGTCTCTTCGAGTTCGCCTGCCGGCAGCGCGGATTCGACGACCTCGATCGTCGGGGCCGGCAGTGCGGCGCGGTCGAGTTTGCCCGACGGCAGCAGCGGCATCGTGTCGACGACCGTCACCGACGCGGGGACCAGGTGCCGCGGCAGCCGGCCGCGCGCGAAGTCGAACACGGAGCGCGGCGTCAGACCCGCGGCGCCCACGACGTACGACGCCAGCACGGTGTCCGTCGGCGTCGGCACCGGGATCGTCACGGCAACGTCGATGTCGGGGTGCCCGGCGAGCACGGCATCGACCTCGGCGGGTTCGACGCGGATTCCGCGGATCTTCACCTGATCGTCGCTGCGGCCCAGGTATTCCAGTTCACCGCCCGGGTCACGTCGCACCACGTCGCCGGTGCGGTACAGCCGCTCCCCCGGTTTGCCGTAGGGATGCGCGACGAATTGCCCTGCGGTGAGATCACTTCGACCCAGGTAGCCCCGGGCGATGCCGCTGCCCGCCAGATACAGTTCGCCCGTCACGCCGTCGGGCACGGGATGCAGACGCGGGTCGAGGACGAACGCGGCGTTGCCGTCCAGGGCGCTTCCGATGGTGATCGGCCTGCCGGGTTCGAGGGGGCCCGCGACGGACGCGTCGACGGTGAACTCGGTCGGACCGTAGGCGTTGAACAGCCGGTGCCGCCGCGACCACCGGTCGGCGAGGTCCCTGGGCAGTGCCTCTCCCCCGACGACCACCGTCGACGGTGCGAGGCTGTGCGGGTCGAGGGAGGCCAGCACGGTCGGCGTCAGTGTGAAGTGGGTGATGTTCTGCGACACCAGGAACTGTGCCAGTTCGTCGCCGGCGTAGCTGAAGGCGGGTGCGGCCACGAGGGCGCTGCCCAACGCCACCGCCCAGAGCATTTCGAACACCGCGACGTCGAAGGTCGGGGACGTCGACTGCAGCACTCGGGCGTCGCCGCCTTGCGCGTCCGACGTGTAGGCGGGGGTAGCGAGGAGGGTCGTCAGTCCGCGGTGCGTGACGACGACGCCCTTGGGCCGGCCGGTGGAACCCGACGTGTAGATCACATACGCCGCGTTGTCCACGTCGGGTGCCGCCGGATCCGCGTCACCGGAGGGCCGCTCGTCCAGGCGCATCCAGTCGACGGATCGCGGCAGATCCCCGACCCCGCCGACGGTCAATCCGAGCACCGCACCCGAGTCCGTCAGCATCCAGTCGAGCCGCTCCGCGGGATGGGTGGGATCCAGCGACATCCACGCCGCACCGGCTTTGGTCACCGACCACACCGCCAGGAGCCAGTGCCGGCCGCGGGGTGTCGCCACGGCGATCACGTCCTCCGGGCCGACGCCGCGGGACGCGAGTGCGCGGGCCCAGCGGTCCGATTCTTCGTCAAGTTCGCGGTAGGTCCACCGGGTGTCACCGTCGACCACCACGACGGCGGACGGGGTGGCGCCAGCACGGGTGGCAAGGATGTCGCCGAGCGTCCGCGGCGTGGCCACCGGCCGGGCGCCCTGCACGAGTTGTGCGCGTTCGGTGTCGTCGAGGATGTCGAGGTCCCCGGCGGCCGCCGACGGGGTGGTCAGTGCGGACTCGAGGACGACGCCGAACCGGCGCAGCAGCGTGAGTGCTGTCTGCCGGCCGAACAGGTCGGTGGCGTAGTCGAGTCGCACCGTCATGTTCTCGGCCGCGTCGGTCACGTCCCACACGAGGTCGAATTCCGTTGCCTGCGTCTCGGGGTGGTCTTCGTCGGTCCCGACGAAAAGTTCAGGGAAGTCGACGGCCCGCTGGTACGTGAGCATCACCTGGAACAGCGGGTTGTATGCCACGGATCGGGGTGGGGCGAGGTGGGTCACGACGTCGTCGAACGGGACGTCGGCGTGCGCGAGCGCGTCGAGGTCGACGGTGCGGACGTCCGCGAGGAAATCCTCGAACGGTTGCGCCGGCGTAACCGCGGTGCGCAGTGCCACGGTGCCGACGAACATGCCGACGACGGCGTCGAGCACCGGATCGGGACGGCCGCCGACCGCCGTCCCCACCACCACGTCGGACTGTCCGCTCACGCGGGCCAGCAGCACCGCGAGGGCGGCGTGGAGCACCATGAACACGGTCGTTCCGCGGCTGCGTGCCAGTGCGACCACCCGCTGCCGCAGGTCGTTGTCGAGCGTCCATTCGACGCTGGCCCCGACGTGGCTGGGGTGTTCCGGCCGGGGGCGATCGGTCGGCAGCGGGAGCGGCCCCGACTCACCGGAGAGCACCTGCGCCCAATGCTCGAGCTGGGCGCGAGCCGCGCTGCCGGGATCGGAGGCGGTCCCGAGCAGTTCGCGCATCCAGATCGCGTAGTCGGCGTATTCCACGACCAGCGGCGCCCACTGCGGGGCCGACCCGTCCGCGCGGCACCGGTAGGCGGTGTCGAGGTCGGTGAGCAGCGGTCCCATCGAACCGCCGTCCAGCGCAATGTGATGGACCACGACGCCGAGCATGAAGCCGCCGCCCTCGGTGCGCCACAGTTTCACCCGCACCGGGGTCTCGGTGGTGAGGTCGAACGGCCGGGCGCTCCACGTGTCGACGGCGAAGTCCGCTTCCGCGCCGACGTCCTCGGTCACGGACTCGACGGGCAGCACCAGCTGATACGGGCCTTCGGCGTCGACGGGGAAGACGGTGCGCAGCAACGAATGCCGCTCCAGCACGTCCCGCATCGCCAGCCGGAGGACGTCGACGTCGACGTCGCCGCCTACCCGGGTGACGAACACCATGTTGTGCAGGGCGGTGTCGGGGTTGACCCGGCTGAGCAGCCACAGGCGTTGCTGCGCGGGCGACAGCGGCACTCGCGCCCCGCGCGGGCGGGGAACGAGCACCGGCCGCATGGCTCCCGCCGCGGGGGCGCCCAACCACCGGGCGAGCGACGCGGGGGTCGGGTTCTCGAACAGCACCCGCACCGGCACGTCGACGCCGAACGTCGCGGACAGTCGGGCCGTCACCGCCGTCGCGGACAGTGAATCGCCGCCCGCGTCGAAGAAGTTGTGCCCGGCGCCGATCCGGGCCGAGCCGAGCACATCCGCGAAAACGCCGGCCACCATCTCCTCGGCCGCGGTGCGCGGGGGCGCCGCGACGGCGTCGTCGTCCCGGGCCTCCAACGAGGCGACGTCGAGCTTGCCGTTGGCGGTGAGCGGCAGGGTATCCATCGTGACGATGCGGGGCGGCACCAGATACGAGGGCAGGCGGCCCGTCAGCTGCTGCCGCAGCGTCCGGGAGTCGAGGTCCGTGCCGGCGACGAAGGCCACGAGGTCGTTTCGCTGCACCAGTACGGCTGCCTGCTCGACACCCTGCAGCTCCAGCAGCGCCGCCTCGATCTGAGCCGGTTCGATACGCATGCCGCGCACCTTGATTTGCCGGTCGACCCGGCCGAGGAAGGTGAGGTGGCCGTCCGCCCGTCGGTGCACCAGGTCGCCGGTGCGGTACCGGCGGGTACCGTCCGGGGCGGCGACGAACCGTTCCGCCGTCCGGTCGGGTGCGCCGAGGTAGCCCTGGGCGAGTCCGGGTCCGGCGAGGTAGAGCTCACCGACACCGCCGACCGGGACTGCGCGCAGCCGCGTGTCGAGCACGACCGCCGTGGTCCCGGGGATCGGGGCGCCGATCGTCACCGTGCCGGTCGCGGATCCGGGCTCGAATTCGGTCAGCGTCGCGACCACCGTCGCCTCGGTCGGACCGTATGCGTTGAGCAGAAGCCTTCCGGCACTCCATGTTCCGGCCAGTTCGGGGCTCAGGGTCTCGCCTCCGACCCCCACGACGCGCACCGACTCGAGCCCGTGCGGGTCGAGCGTCGCGAGCACGGACGGCGTGGAGAGGTAGTGGGTGACCCGCTGCTCGATCAGCAGCCGATGCAGTTCGGCACCGGCGAAGATGTCGGCGGGGGCCACCACCAGGCAGGCGCCCGAGCCGAACGCGAGCAGCATCTCCAGCACCGCCGCGTCGAAGGCGGGGTTGTAGCCGTGCAGCACACGGTCGTCGGGGCCCACCCGGTACCGGCGCACCACCTCGGCGGTGAGCGGCCCCAGTCCCCGGTGGGTGACGGCCACGGCCTTGGGTGTGCCCGTGGACCCGGACGTGTGGATCACGTACGCCACGTCCTGTGCGCATTTCTGGTAGCCCTGGCGACCAAAACCGCTCACGGGGCTGAACGCCGCACCGGTCTTGGCGACGGCCCAGAGTTCGATCACGAAGTCCGACGACCGCGGCAGGTCGATCGGAACCACCTCGCCCGGTCCGACGCCCAGCGCGGTGAGCTTGCGCGCCCGCGCGTCGGAACGCTCGTCCAATTCGCGGTACGTCAGGGTGACGTCGCCGTCGGTGAGTGCGGCGTTGTCGGGATACGCGGCGGCGGTGGCCGTCAGGATCTCGGCCAGGGTGCGTTCACCGGCAGGCTGCGGACCGACGAGCGGCTCCGCGGCGGTCAGCGCGACGTCGCCCACGGGCACGTCGGGGTCGGCGCAGATCGACTCGAGCACCCGCCCGAGGTGGGTCACCACGGCGTCGACGGTTCTGTGATCGAAGACGTCCGCCGAGTACACGGCGGCGCCGCGCATCCCCGAGGGGGCACCGTCGTCGGACGTCTCGGTGAGGGTCAGGTGCAGGTCGAATTTCGCTGTTCCGGTGTCGAACTCCTTCGCCGTCACCGTCATGCCCGCCGCCTCGAGCGGGGGGATCTGCAGGTTCTGCAGGGCCAGGGCCACCTGCGGGGTCCGCCCGCCGAGCAGTCCGGCCACCACCTCGAACGGCACGTCCGCGTGCTCGAAGGCGTCGACGTCGAAGTCCCGGACCTGCGCGAGGAGTCCGGTGAACGGCATGTCGGGCAGTACCTGCGTCCGCAGCGCGAGGGTGTTCACGAACATGCCCACCAGGGAGTCGAGTGCGCGTTCCCCGCGGCCCGCGACGGCGGTGGCGACGACGATGTCGGTCCGGGCGCCGAGCCGGGACAACACCACGGACAGTGCCGCGTGCAGGACCATGAACGGTGTCGCGTGGTGCTGCGCCGCCAACTGGTGTACGGCCTGCTGCACGTCCGCCGACACGTCGAATGCGACGACGCCGGCACGGGTCGAGCCACTCGTCGACCGGTCCGGTGTCAGCGGCGCCGTGCTGTCGACGCCGTCCAGCGCCCGGCGCCAGTGCTCGACGCGGCGCTGCCCGTATTCGCCGTCCAGCAGGTCCCGCTCCCACACGGCGTATTCGGCGTACTGCAGCGGCAGCGGGTGCTCCTGCGGGGCGATCCCGGTGGAGTGCGCGGCATAGGCACTGAGCACGTCGGCGACGAGCGGGGTCAGCGACCATCCGTCGGCGGCGATGTGATGGATGTTCACGGCCAGCACGTGGCACTGCGGGTGCAGACGCAACAGGGCGACGCGGATGGGCCGGTCCTCGGTGAGGTCGAAACCGCGGGCGGCGAACTGCGCCATGAACTCGTCGGGGTCACGCACGTCGACCGGCGTCAGGTCGAGCGGCGCCGGGTCGAGGATCTCCTGGTGGGGATGGCCGTCGACGGGGTACCGGGTCCGCAACGTCTCGTGCCGCCGGATCACGTCCCCGAACGCCGCGGTCAGCGCCGCGACGTCGAGTGCGCCCTCCAACCGCACGGTGGCGGGCAGGTTGTACGTCGGCGATCCGGGATCGGTGCGGTTCAGCACCCACATGCGGTACTGGCTGCGGGACAACGGAATGCGGTCCGGTCGGGGCCGTGCGACGAGCGCGGGACGCAGGTCGGTCTCGGGGACCGCGTCGTCGAGGGCGTCGGCCAGTTCGGCGACGGTGGGGTGCGCGAACAGGGTTCGCAGCGGCACCAGGTGTCCCGTGGATTCGGTGAGCCGGGCCGTCAACTGGGTGGCGAGGAGCGAGTTGCCGCCCGCATCGAAGAAGTGTGTTCCGCGGCCCACCTTCTCGTGTCCGAGGACGTCCGCGAACACGCGAGCCACGACGCGCTCGGTGTCGGTGCGCGGCGGTTCGTTCTCGGCGACCGCCAGTTCCGGCATCGGCAGCGACCGTAGGTCGAGTTTGCCGTTCACGGTGGGCGGCGCGGCGTCGAGCACCACCACCGCGGTCGGAACCAGGTAGGGCGGCAGGGATTCGGCGAGGCGGCGACGCAGATCGTGGGTGTCGAGGTGGCCGTTCGGCAGCACGTAGGACACGAGCATCTCGGTGCCGGCGCCGGTGGTGCGCACGACGGTGGCCGTGAAGTCGACGTCGGTGAGTCGCGCGATGACGGTGTCGATCTCGGCTGGTTCGATGCGCACTCCCCGCATCTTGATCTGGGAGTCGGTGCGCCCGAGGTACTCGAGTTCGTGGGCGGCGGCGGACGTGCGCCACCGCACCAGGTCGCCGGTGCGGTACAGGCGTGCGCCGCCGTCGGCCGCGACGAACCGCTCCGCCGTCAGCCCCGGCTGGTCCGCGTAGCCGCGGGCGAGCGCGCGGCCTGCCAGATACAGCTCGCCGGGCACGCCGGGAGGGACCGGGCGGAGCCGGTCGTCGAGCACCAGCGCGGACACACCGTGCACGGGGGCCCCGATCGAGACGGGCTCCCCCACACCGAGCGGTCCGGTGCTGAACGCGTACATGGTGGTCTCGGCGGGGCCGTACGCGTTGAACAGGCGACGTCCGGCCGCCCAGCGGTTCACCAACTCGCTGCCGAGCCTCTCGCCGCCGACCATCAGCACCTGCAGGTCCGGAAGGTTCCGGTCGCCGAGGGTGGCGAGGATCGTCGGGGTCATGCAGGCGTGCGTGATGCGGTCGCGTTCCATCAGGTCGGCGAGCGGCGGGCCGGCGTATTCGGCGTCCGACGCGATCACCAGCGTGGCTCCCGACGCCCCGGCGACGAGGACCTCGAGCAGCGTCATGTCGAATCCGGGCGCACCGCGGTGCAGCATCCGGGAGCCGGGGCCGGCCGCGTACCGCTCGCGCAGGTCGGCGTCGAGGGCGGCCAGGCCGCCGTGGGTCACGACGGCGCCCTTGGGTGTGCCCGTCGTTCCCGAGGTGTAGACGACGTACGCCACCTCCGACGTGAGCGGCAAAGCGTGCTCCGGCACTCTTTCCCACTCACGTGGGGTGAACGGGGTGCGCGCGGGGTCGAACAGCACGGGGGCCGCACCGGTCTTCGCGATGGCCCACAGTCGCACCACCGCGTCCACCGACCTCTGCTCGGCCCAGGGAACGAGGCTTCCGCGGCCAACCCCACTCTCGCCGAGTTCGCGGGCGAGAGCGTCGGATCTCGTGTCCAGTTCGCGGTAGGTGAGTTCGACGCCCTCACCCGATACCGCGACAGCGTCCGGCGCGAGGGCGGCGCCGCGGGTCAGAATCTCCCGCAGCGTCGACGACGCGGGGGCAGCGGGACCGACGGCGGGCACCAGTGCGGCGCGTTCCGCGGCATCGAAGAGGTCGATGTCGCCCACCGGCAGCAGCGGGTCTGCGCTGACGGCCTCGAGGAACCGCATCAGCCGCGACGCGAACTGCTCGATCGTCGAGTGCTCGTACAGGTCTGCGTCGTAACCGAAGTCGAGGTGCAGGCGCCCGCCCGGACCGGACTCGGTGACGGTCAGTTGCAGATCGAAATTGGACCGGTCGACGACATCGCCGACGGGTGTCACCGTCAGCCCGGAGAGGGCCACCTGGCCCGGCCGGCTGCGCTGCATCGACAACGCGACCTGGAACAGCGGGTGGTGGGACGTCGACCGTGCGGGGTTCAGTAGCTCCACCAGAGCCTCGAATGGCATGTCGGCGTGCGTGTAGGCGGCGATGTCCCGTTCGTGGACGTGAGCGAGTAGTTCCGCGAACGTGGCCGACGGGTCGACCGCGGTGCGCAGCACCAGGGTGCCGGCGAACATCCCGACCATGTCGTCGAGTTGTGGATCGGTGCGCCCGGCGACGGCGGTCCCGATGGGCACGTCACGGCTGCCGCTGTACCGCGAGAGGACGGCGGCCAGTGCGGCGTGCAGCACCATGAACGTGGTGGCCCGGCCGCCGCGCGCCAGCGTGTGCACCGCGTCGTGCAGTTGTTCGCCGAGTTCGACGCCGACCGTGCGGGCGTGACCGGACGCGGCCGCCGGCCGCGGATGGTCGGTGGGCAGGGTGACCTGCTCGGGCAGGTCCGCGAGGGTGTCGAGCCAGTACCGCTGCAGTGTGTCGGCGGATGCGTCGTCGAGGAGGGCCCGTTGCCACACGCTGTAGTCGCTGTACTGCACGGGCAGCGGGAGCCACTCGGGGCTGCCTCCCCCGAGGCGGGCCTGGTACGCCGTCATCGTGTCGCGGATCAGCGGGGTGAGCGACCACGCGTCGGCGGCGATGTGATGCACCACGAGGGCGAATACGTGCGTGTCGGGTCCGACGCGATACAGCCGCGACCGGATCGGTGGGTCGACGGACACGTCGAATCCGCTGTCGACGAACGCGCGCAGGTGCGCGTCGACGGCGTCCCCGGGCAGCGCGATGGGCGTCAGATCCAACGGGACGTTCGCGGCGTCGAGCACGACTTGGTGCACGCCGTCGGCATCGGACGGGTACACGGTGCGCAGTGTGCGGTGCCGTTCGATCAGGTCGTGTGCGGCGGACGCCAGCGCGTGCACATCCAGTTCGCCGTCGAGGCGGACGACGAGCGGGAGGTTGTATCCCGAAGCGCCGGTGTCGAATTGGTTGACGAACCACATGCGCTGTTGCGCCGGCGACAGCGGAATGCGGCCGTCGTGCGACGCCGGCCGCTGCGGGAGACGCCGGCGCCCGGCACCGGACCGCTCCTCGATCCGGGTGGCCAACTCGGCGACGGTGGGGGCCTCGAAGACGTCCTTCACCGTCACGTCGATGTCGAAAACGGCGCTGACACGCGCGGACACCCGGGTTGCGAGCAGCGAATTGCCGCCGAGGTCGAAGAAGTTGTGCCGCGTCCCCACCTCGGC
>NZ_JBHUSF010000086.1:0-30225 GCF_042673295.1 Rhodococcus sp. NPDC057014 | reverse complement strand
GGAACGGGGAAATGCTGACCGCCACGGTGGTGACGGCGACCGTGTGGGCGATGAGCAGCCACCACCCGGTCTGCCAGGCGAGCCACGGCTTGCCGGTGATCCGGCCGGTGATCTGGTAGACGCCGCCGGCCAGCGGGTAGGCGGACACCAGCTGCGCCACGGCCAGGCCCACGGTGAACACCTGCAGGCCGCCGCCCACGAGGAAGGACCAGAACGAGGCGGGGCCGAAGAATCCGAATCCCACGATGAGGGTGGTGAAGATGCCGGAGGCGATCGCGATCGAGGTGAATTGCACTCCGAACGCGGAGAAGAGTCCGAGTGTGCGGTTGAGCTCCTGCTTGTACCCGAGCTTTTCCAGGTACGCGGCGTCGGAGTCCGTGGGCGTCCCGGTGGGCGCGGACTCGAAGTCGGGTCCGGGCGCGGGGGGCTGGGTGGTCATGGTCGGCTCTTCGGGTTTTGTGGCCATGCTGACCTCACTGGTCGGTGTCGAGAAAGCCTCGGCAGTGCGGCGAGGCTGGGGTCGGGGGTAGCCGCACAAGGGGAAGTCTATCCGCTCTTTGAGCAACTGTCGACAATCTACCATAGATCCGTGTGACCTCAATCACTGATTGTTTCGGCCGGGGTACGGCCCGCTCAGGGCGACGACAGACCCCGGTCCCCGCAGGTCAGATCGACCAGGGACCGGGCGGTGTCGTATCCGCGGCCGCTCAGGCGGGAGGCCAGCACCAGAAAGACCTGCGCGGTGGTGACGGCGTCACCGAGTGCGTGGTGCGGATCGACGACGGGTAGTCCCAGCGCGGTGGCGAGCCATTCGAGACCCGCGTCGCCGCACCGAGCCGCGGGCACGGTGCCGCAGGCGCGGGCCAGGGCCGCGGTGTCGATCAGCGGCGTCCGAAATCGGAGGCCGGCGTCCCGGAACGCGCGGGTGAGGAAGGCATGCTCGACCCACGCCGAGTGTGCGACGACCACCCGGTCGGTCATCAGCGCGGCCAGAGTGCGCGCCGCGGCATCCGGCGGTGAGGCGTCCGCGACGTCCGCCGGGCGCAGGGTGTGGACGGCGATCGCCTCCGGGGACATCGCCGACCGCGGGCGGACCAGGTCGTAGACACTCTCGGCGGTGATCACCCGGCCGTCTCGGATGACGACGGCGCCGTAGGAGACGATGGTGTCCCTCTTCAGGTCCAGCCCGGTGGTCTCGAGGTCGACGACGAGATATTCGACCTGTCGCCACGGTTTTCGCAGAGGGTCCTCGCGTTTTCGTCTCCAGCGCGCTGTCATGGCAGTCGCGCCACCCACTCGCTTTCGAGCCGATTCTGCACCTCCGCGACGGCGCGGAACGCCTCCCGCAGGTAACGACGGGTGAGGGAGTCGAGCTGATTCGGCGCCACCCAGGTGGTCGCCGCGGTGGAGGTCTTGATCGCGTCGATCTCCCGGCCGAGGATCAGCCCGTAGATGTACTCGAAGGCCTGCACGAGGACCTCGGTCTCGTCCGGTGTCAGCAGGTTCGACGCGCCGCCACGCCGCAACCGGGTGATCGTCGAGCCGCGGTCGTCGCCGGTGACCACGGCGATCCACCGCCCCAGCGAGGCGATCGGGACCAGTCCGCGGGCCTTGAGGTCGAGGTGGCCCCGATTGGCACCGGAATGCTCGACGACGAAGTTGCGGACGAAACCCACCGGCGGGCGGCTCGAGACGGTGTAGCGCAGCAGCGCCGAGAGGTACTCGCGACTCCGGGTGGTGGCCAGCATCGCATCCGACACCGAGCGGCCCAGCGACAGCCCGGTCACCGGGCGGCTGTCCGCGATCATCGACGACAGCAGCAGTGCGTTGTGTTGGGTGGGATTGCGGATCCACGACGTGGCGGTGGAGACGGCGTCGGCGCGGGAGCGGGCGAACTCCGGGTTGGTGGCATTGGCGCCGTCGACGCACCGCTCCAGCCCGCACCGCTCCATGTTGTCGAGGACGCGCCCGGCCCAGCGCTGCAGTTTCCGCGCCGGATTGCGTTCTCCGGGTAGGTCTTCCCAGACCAGGCTGGTGTCGACGTCCGAGCGGGGGAGCGGCTCCCGGCGTGCCACCGAGCCCAGCAGCAACCAGGACGTCCGGTGTGGCACGCAGTCGTCACCGATGTCGGTGAGTTCGACCAGCCGCTGCAACAGGGCGTCGACGACCGCCGAGAGGAGTCCGGCGATGTGCATCGGTGCCACGCCCGTGTCGTACAGCTCCACCCACGTGCCGGGCAGCAATGCGGCCGCGGCGGCGAGTTCGTCGACGGTGTGGGCGTCGTCCACGGCGCGGCGGATGACGAGTGGATTGCGGACCTCGGCGGAGGCGAGGTCGACCACGCGCAGCACACCCACCGGCCGGTCGGCGCCGCCCCGGACCACCAGGTGGTGCAGTCCGCACTCGATCATGCGCAGGAAGGCGTCACCGACCAGGGCATCGGCACCGATGGATTCGGCAGGGAAGGAGGCGACGGTGGTCACGGGGGCGTGCGGATCGAACGAGGCCGTCGCGAGGGCGCGCCGGAAGTCGCTGTCGGTGACGATCCCGATCTCCCCACCACGGTCGAGCAGGGCGTAGGACTGGGCGGCGTCGGTGATCACCGCCGCCGCCTCGGACACGGTGGCCCCGACCGGGCACCACACGGCCGGTCGCATCTGATGGCGGGCGGCGCGCAGTGCCTGATCGACCAGGCCGGACCGGGTGAGGCGTTCCCGGGTGACGAGCGTGTTGTAGTGCTGGAATTGCAGACGTTCGGGGTGAGCGAGGATCGGTCTCGGGTCCGGGAACCGGTAGCAGAGGCTGTCCTCGGCGGCCCGCACGTCCAGGGGCGGCGGCAGCCCGGACAGGACCGAGATCTGCCCGAACGTCTCCCCGGACCCGAGCAGGTCGATCACCCGTCCTCGGTCGACGACCTCGACCTCCCCGGTGCGCACCACGTAGAAGTGCGACAACGGGGATTCGCCGGCCTCGATGATGCGGGTCCCGGCCGGGAAGAACTCGACCTCGACCAGGCGTGCCAGGGCGTCGAGGTCGGTGGAGTCGAGTTCGTCGTACGGCGGCTGACCGCCCAGGAAGTCGACGTACTCACGCATGCGTGGCGGAAGCGGCCTCGCGCACGGTGTCGACGGCGTCCAGGGCCGATGCGGGACCGTGCACGTGACGATCGATCTCCCGGGTGATCGCGTCCATGTCGCCGGTGTCGATGATCGCCAGGAGCCGCTCGTGCTCGGCGACCACGTCGTGCAGGTCGGCGAAGGACTGGTGATCGGCGGACAGGAACAGCTGCAACTGCGATTCCCAGCTGCGCCACAGGTCGAGCAGCAGCCCGTGCTCGGAGAGCTCGTAGAACACCCGGTGAAAGCTCATGTGGGCGTCGATGGTTCGGGTCATGTCGCCGTCGTCGGCGCCGCGGGTCATGTCCTGCAACGCGCGGATGACCTTCGTGCGGCCACCGGCCGCCAGCCGCGGCATCGCCAGCTCGATCGCATACGGCTCCAGGCGCTTGCGCAGACTGGCGATCTCCGCCATGCCCTGCGCGCTGACCTCGGCGACGAAGGCGCCCTTGTAGGCGATCTTCACCACGAGACCTTCGTCGGCGAGGATGCCCAGGGCTTCGCGGAGAGGTGCCCGGCTCACACCCAGATCGGCCGCGATGTGTGCCTCCCGCAACTGGCTGCCGGGGGCGAGGGTGCCGTCGAGGATGGCGGTGCGCAGCACGCCCGCGACGGTGCCGGGCGTGGTGCGCTGCTGGATTCGTCCGAGGGAAATCTCCCCCTCGTCGCGGCCCACTGTCGACCCCGGACGATTCGGTGACAGAGTCATCCCGTTGTCCTTTCTTGCTTCGGCCTCGTGGTTGCTCACTCGACGAGGTGGTATCAGTCCTACTCGGGTTGCAGGTGTCTTGTCGACAGTAGATCAGCTGGTGACCCCCCTGGGGGCCTCACTCCCCGGTGGCGGAGACGTAGATGGATCCGCGTTCGATCACCGGGTCGAGTATGCCGGTCGACAACTCGTTGGCGGCGTCCTCGAACCCGGCCGCGTCCCGGTGCTGTCCGGGGTACCCGATCAGCGCCTTGACCTGCGGGGTCATGAAGTAGGCGCCGGCCACGATCGCGGAGAGCGGGTCGAACGTGACCTTGTCTTCGGCCCACATGCGCTTCAACCGGGCGTGGAGTTCGTCGCCGTGGAGGTCCGCGACATCGTTGATCGCCGTGACGACCGCGTCGAAGACGTCGGCGCGGGCGGCCAGCGCCAGATCGAGATACCGCAGATAGTCCTGCGCCTTGCTGGCGGCGGGATTCTCTCCGGACTCGGGGATGAGGCTGTCCGCGATCCGCAACAGGATGGTCAACTCGTCCTCGGACAGCTGCCGGGGCGGGCGGAGCGTGCGGACCGGCACGGACAGACGCCGCGGCGCCGAGGTCTTCAGTTCGATGGGTGTGGTGCTCATGCCTGGGCCCTTCCTGCGGTGACGTCGTCGACGACCTTGCGGCCCACCCGCAGTGCCAGAGCGCTGATGGTGCACGTCGGATTGGCCGAGCCCGAGGTGACGAAGATGCTGCCGTCGGCGATGTAGAGGTTGTCGACGTCGTGGCTGCGGCCGAAGGAATCGACGACCGAGGTGGCCGGGTCGTCGCCCATCCGGGCGGTGCCGAGCAGATGTCCGGGCTGATCGACCCACAGTTCCTGGGTGATGATCTGCTTGGCGCCTGCCGCCTTGTGCAATTCCACCATCCGCTCGACGGTGTACTGCAGGATCTTCCGGGTGTTCTCGCTGACCCGGTACTCGACCTTCGGTGCGGGCAGCCCGTCCGAATCGAACTCCTCCGTGGAGAGCGTGACCCGGTTGTGTTCCTCGGGCAGATCCTCCACGTTGGCCGCCCACAGGATGCCGTTCGACGATGCGCGGGCCACGTCGTGGACGGCCGGTCCCCACAGCTCGTCGAAGTCGAGCTGGCGGTGCGTCTCGATGGTATTCAGCGGTCCCGGGGTCGGCAGCGCGTGCAACTTCGCACCACGGACGAAACCGCGGGAGGTGTCGGTGTCGTAGAACTGCATCGAGTGGATCAGCTGTCCGGCCGGGCCACGCCAGCTCTCGAGGTTCTCCTCGTAGTAGCCGACCGCGGTGCAGTTCGGGTGCAGCATCAGGTTCTTGCCGACCAGCCCGGAGGAGTTGGCGAGCCCGTCCGGGTTGCGCTCGTCCGCCGACAGCAGCAACAGTCGGGGTGTGCCGATTCCGTTGGCGCACAGGACGACCGATTTCGCCGGTTGGAAGTGGGCGGTGCCGTCGCGGTCGATCCACTCGGCGCCGGTTGCCCGCCCGGTGTCGTCGGTTCGGATCCTGCGCACGCGCGCCCCGGTCTGCACCCGTGCACCGGCCTGCTGCGCCTGCGGCATGTAGATCAGATCGAACGAGGCCTTCGCGCCTTGCGGGCAACCCCATTCGCAGACGCCCCAGCGGCCGCACTGCTCGAGGGTCTTGTTCTTCTGGCTCGGGATCGCGTTGGTGCCGGGCCACCAGTGCCAGCCCAGCTTGTTCGCCGCCTCGGCGGCCTTCATTCCCGGCTTGCCCAGTGGATGCGGCGGCAGCGGGTACTCGAGTCCGTCCGGATAGGCGGTGTCACCGTCGACGCCGGACACGCCGATGAACGCGTCGACCTCGTCGTGATACGGCTTGAGGTCGTCGTAGGCGATCGGCCAGTCGTCGGCGACGCCGTCGAGGGTCTTGACCCGGAAGTCCGAGGGCAGCAGTCGCGGCCACTCGGCGCCGTAGTAGATGGAACTGCCACCGACGGCGTTGAACATCACCGGCCACATGTCGGAGTCGCGGATGTCCACCGGATAATCGGAGGGCAGTGCGCGCACGTTCGGGTCGTGCGCCCAGTCGTGCTGGATCAGCAATTCCCATTCCGGGTGGTTGGCGGGGAAATCGCTGGGGTTGACCCAGTCGCCCTGTTCGAGGCACAGGACGTTCAGGCCGGCAGTCGCGGCCGTATGGGTGACCACCGCGCCGGACGGACCCGCGCCGATCACGAGCACATCGACGGAATCGTGCTCGGTGACATCGTGGCTGGTGGAAGTCATCGGAGTCGACCTCATTTCGTCTAATTGTCGACATTTTGTCATAGTGGCGTGCGTCACGTCCGCTGTCAAATGGACGTGCGGTGGAGGCCCGAGGCTCCCGGGCCTTCACCGCACGTCAGGTGTGATCAGGCGCCGGCGAGGACGCCGCCGTCGACCACGAACGCCGTGCCGGTGATGGCCGTGGAGTGATCCGAGAGCAGGAACGCGACCGAGTGGGCGATCTCGATGGGGAGGATGGCGCGTCCGATCGGCTGGAAGTCGGGGAGCCCGGCCTCGAGCTCGTCACGGCCACCGAGGGCGGTGTAATGCGGGACGTTCAGCGGGGTGTCGACGAAGCCCGGGCACAGGGTGTTGGCCCGAATGCCCTGCGCGCCGAAGTCGAGGGCGACCGCCTTGGTCAGCGTCAGCACCGCACCCTTGCTCGCGGTGTAGGTGGTCAGCAATTTCTCCGCGCCGATCGAGTTGATCGAGCCGAAATTGACGATCGATCCGCCGCCGGCCTTCAGCAGCTCTGGGATGGCGTACTTCGTCCCGAGGAACACTCCCTTGACGTTCACGTCGAACGTCTTCTGGAAGTCCTCGACGCTGGAGTCGAGGATTGTCCCGGGCTTGAGGACGCCGGCGTTGTTGACGATGCCGTCGAGCTTCCCGAAGGTCTGCACGGTGAAATCGATAACGCTCTTGACCTGCTCTTCGTCGGTCACGTCCACGACTTTGCCGATCAGGCGGTCGTCGTCCACCTTCAGCTGCGGCAAGCTCGCCTCGGAGTGGACGGTGGCGACCACCTGGGCGCCCTCATCGTGCAGATGCAGCGCGGTGGCCAGGCCGATCCCGCCTCCGGCGCCGGTGATGATTACTGTCTTGCCTTCGAGCAGCTGGCCCATAGTTCGCTCCTTCAGGGTGGTTTTCGCGGAAACGGGTCGTGCCGCGCAAGGTATTGATTCTTTGTCGACAATCGACCGACGTGTTTAGTGTGCGTGCTGCGGGCGGCCGGGTCAAGCCTCGATTTGCCGGGCCGAACACCTCTTGACGGATGCCGCCGCCCGGCTTACGTTTCTAGTCGATTGTCGACTAGAGCACATTCGATGTTCACCTGCCGAGGCCGATCGGTCGTTCCGACCGCGGATCTGCGGCGTTTCCACACGAGGAGAGGACACATCCATGGCACCGAAGGTCCGGTTGTTGCACGAGCGCTTGGCGGCGGTGGTGAGCCAGCTACGCCACGGCGAGATGGTCTACATCGCCGATGCCGGCAGCGGCACGTCGGCGGCCAGTCTGGTGCCGCTGTCGCCGCAGGTCGAGACGATCGATCTGGGCATCGCGCCCGGGCTGCCCTCGGTCGGTGACCTGCTCTCCGTGCTGTGCGAGGCCGGAGATTTCGAGGCGGCCATCGTCACCGAGGACATGATCCGGGCCAACCCGGAGGGCCGGAAATTCGTCTCCGAACTGGTGGGGGAGGAGAACGTGCACGAACTGCGCTATCTGCCCGAGTTCTACCAACTACGCGACCGGGTCAAGGTTTTCGTCCAGACCGGAGACTACTCGGTACACGCGAACACCATCCTCGTCGCCGGCTACCCCAGCCCCCCGATCCCGTTGAAGTGGCTGACGTCGCCGACCTGGTTCCAGGACCTGTCCGACGGGCAGGCCCCCGACTCGACCGCACCGGAGGCGTGACGTGCCCTTCTTCGACGGCGTACGCAACAAGATCTACTACCGGCACTGGGCTGCCCGGTCCCCCCACGCCCAGGTGATGCTTCTGCACGGCTTCGGGGAGCACACCGGGCACTACCACCGACTGTCCGGGCAACTGACCGATGCGGGCATCGACGTGTGGGGCCCGGATCATCTCGGACACGGCCACACCGGCGGCCACGCGGGAATGTTCCCCTCCGTCGACGAACTCGCGTCCAACGCCGGCATCCTGCTCGACCTCATGACGAGCACTCACCCCGACCTGCCCGTCGTCATCGTCGGGCACTCGCTGGGCGCGTTGACCGGGGCGCTGCTGGCCATGCGCACCGCGACCGCCCGCACCGGCCTGGTGATGACCGGCGCGCCGCTGTGGGGGCTGCCTCCCGAGGCGGAGGGACGCACCGATCTGATCATGGCGAAGGACGAGGCATACCTCGATGCGCTCGCGAACGATCCGCTCGGATTCGATACCGCCCCAGCCGAACCGAACCTGTGGAGCGCGCTCGCCGTCGCCGGATGCAAGGTCCGCACGGGCCTTCCGGCCCTCCTCATGCCGATCTTGTTGATCAACGGCGAGCACGATGCATTCGCCGCACCCGGCAAGGCATCGGAGTTCGCGGGCGAACTCCACCAGTGCCGCGCCGTCGCGATCCCCGGTGGCTACCACGACATTCCCAACGACCTCGCGCACCGCGAGGTCGCAGGATTGATCATCGACGCGACCACCCAGTGGTGCAGCGCGGGTCCCGTATTGTCGGCGAGTTCGCAGTGACCACCGCGGTGGAGGCGTTTCGGCGGGCACACGGGCCGTTGCGGGAACGAATCCGGGTGGCGATCGACCGCTGGCTCGACCGCGACGTCGCGGCGCTGTGCTCCGGGCAGGCGGAGGCTCGCACCCCGTTCCGCACCCGTGACGGACGGAGAAGCCTCGAGGTGGGTGTGAGCGCACTCGTCGACCACTGACTTCCGCCTGCACACGATGACCACGATTCGGGCGTTGATTCTTCCCAAACCGATTACTCCGGAATGGGATTGGCAGATCCACGCACTGTGCCGGCAGATGGACACCGAGCTGTTCTACTCTCCTGCCGGTGCCCGCCGAGAACGGGCGGCCAGAAAATCAGCCTGGGCTGCCCCGTACGGCGAGCATGCGCAGACCACGCCGTCACGGCCACCGGGCACTCGGATGCGTTGGGAGTCCGAACCTTCGGCGTGACGTGCGCATGGACCGTGGCGCCCGTCGGTGGACGGCGGCCGGTACCCGACCGCCGTCCGTGACCGGACCAACCGCGATGCTGCTGCCTCAGGCGCGGGCGGTCTCCGTGACGAACTCGTCCGACACCTGCGACCACAGGCTGACGCGACGGCCGCGGCTCTCGAAGAACTCGATCTCTCGCTTGATGCCCGAACTCCGATCCCACCCGTCCACGTCGAGAATGATCAACTCCTCCATCGATTCCATGAAGTGGGCGTCGACGGGCGCCCACAGCTTGCCGACGTCGCTGGGGTCGATTGTCTTGAAGGCCAGATTGATCGGGTGCGACATCGACACCTGGCTGAAAACGGCGTTGCCCGACGCGACGATCGTCGCGGCGACCTCGTTGCAGGCGAGGAAGCGCTCGTGGACGACACGTTCGTCCGAGTGGCTGTACGGGCAGGCCAGGAAAATCTTTCGCATGGGAAACCTATCCATTCGGCGGGATCGACTGTCCCGCAAGTTGTGAGAACATCGCCCTCGGCGCATCAGCGGGCGCGTTACGTGCGCAAGCCCGCTGCGATCGGGCGATCTGTCGACAATAAACCAGATGCTGCAACGTTGTCGACAGTCTCGGAGTGTGCTTTGTGACTCGACATTTCCGGTCGCATCGACCCGGGCTCGAAGCGGCACCCACATCGGAATCGTCAACATGCTCGGCTATGGCGGACTGCTTGTCCGGTCCTCATCGGCACTGTCGTCGTCCACGCCGGATTGACGCTCGCATTCCCGATCCCTGAGGGTTCAATCGCCCGACAGCGTCAGAGTGCCCGCTTGAATCCGAGGTGGCTGTTGTCGTATCCGAGTCGCGCATAGAACGCATGCGCCTGTTCGCGGGCGCGGTCGGTGGTGACCTGTGCGAGTGTCGCGCCGCGATGCCGGCCGTGGTCGTGCGCCCACTCGAGCATTGCGGTTCCGACACCGTGGGAGCGCTCGGTGGCCGCCACGCGCACCCCCTCGATCTGGAGGCGGGTAGTGCCGCCGCGGGACAAGCCGGGGATGATGGACAGCTGCATGGTGCCGATGATCCGGTCGTCTTCGTCGCGAACCACGGCCAGGTAGTGCGAGGAATCGCGGGCGATCGCGTCGTAGGCCTCCTCGTAGCGTGCCAACTCGGCTCCCTCGCGGGTGCGGCCGATCTCGTCGTCTGACAGCAGGGCGACCAGCGCCGGCACATCGGCGCGGCCGGCGCGCTGCACCCGATAGACCCGGTTGCCGAGCCGGAGCTGCCCGCCGACGGATTCGCGTGCCCGCGACTGCACGCGGGCGATGAGTGTGTCCAGCCAGGTACCGACATGCCGTCGGGCCTCGGGTGTGTCGGGGTAGCGGCAGCGCAGGTGCAACCCGGCCTCGTCGAGGATGAACCAGAGCATCACGCCGTCGGTGCGGGTGGTCGCGCCGACGTACTGCGCTTCCAGCCCGGTGGCGTCGACGCGGACCGGCAACCGGCGCAGGTCCAGCCACGAGATCGCGAACATCCCGGGGGCCTCGGGCATCCCGCCCCACGGGCGAAGTATGTCCTCCAACGGCCAGGACCCCATCCGGACGGCCTCCTTGACCGCCTCTGCGCTGGCCCTGGGATCGGGGTCGGTTGATTCCAGCACCGAATTGGTGATGAACCACCCGACGGAGTCGTTCCAGGTGGCGTCGTACCGGCTGTGCACCGGGAACACCGCCCGCAGTGGGGTGTCGGCCATCTCGCGCGTCACGTCGGTCATTGCGGCCACCACCAGTGCCAGGGTCGAGACGCCGTCGTCGCGGGCCTGCGCCGAGAACGCAGCGCTGTTGTCGACGTCGAGCACGTCGCGCACCTCCACGCGCTCCTGCTGCAGCGTCGCCGCGCCCAGCGGCAGCGGGAACCGCGGCATCACGTCACCGCTGGCCGCCAGCACCTCCGCCCAGCGGTGGTGCACCTCGCCAGGTGCCGCCGGGCGGTCCCGCAGGGCGCGGGTGTGCTCGGCGAAGGCGGGTGCGGGCGGCAGCGACGGCGCCCGACCGTCCTGCACGGCGGCCAACGCGGTGAGCAGGTCCCGTGCGATCACCAGCATCGACCACATGTCGACGTGTGAGTGGTCCGCGGCGACCACCACGGTCGGCCCCGCCGCGGTCTCGAGCACGCACAGCCGGTGTGACGGACGACTGTAGGGCGGGCAGGCGTGGTCGAGCACGTCACGGAGCGCATCGTTGACGGCCTGTCCGGGGGCGATCGGGTGCTCGACCCAGTCGCCGGGGGAGATCTCGACCTCGTGCAGTCGCGGCTCGCCGTCTTCGCCGGGCGAGAAGATCGACCGCAGCGTGCCGTGCCGCGCGATCACCGCCAGCCAGGCGGCCGCGAGGTCGTCCGACGGAACCGGCGCGGACAGTGTGAAGGACAACGCCATCCAGGATCCGGCTCGGTTGCCGGCACCGACGTGGCGCCGCTGGTCGAAGGACACGGGTAGCGATCGACCCGGTCTGCCTACGGTCACGTCGTAGCCGAGCAGTCGGCCGAACGGAAGGCGCAGGTGCGCGACGTTCGTCAGCCGCATAGCGGTAATCGTAGGCGTTCCAGTGGGATGATGGTGCGCGTGCCCATGCCCTCGCCGCTGCCCGTCAAGGACGGTGTCGGACCGACGCGGCTGCGTGTCCCGACGTCCGGGCCGTGGGCGACGATTGCCGAGTACGTCGTCGCGAAGTTCGACCATCTGGACGCGGGCGACCTGTGCCGCCGGTTCGACGCCGGAGAGATCGTGGGCACCGACGGCTGTGTGATCGGTCGCGGCACGGCGCTGGGCGCGCACCGGTTCGTGTGGTACTACCGCGATCTGCCGGTGGAGAACCCGGTGCCGTTTCAGCAGGAGATCCTGCACGTCGACGACGACCTCGTCGTGATCGACAAACCGCACTTCCTTCCGACCACCCCGGGCGGGCGATATCTGCGCGAGTCCGCGCTCGTCCGATTGCGGATCCGCCTGGGCAATCCGGACCTGACACCGATCCATCGACTCGACCGCGCGACCGCCGGCCTGGTGATGTTCTCGGCCCGTCCTGAGACGCGCGGCGCATACCAGTCGCTGTTCGAGAAGAGACGGGTCGTGAAGGTCTACGAGGCGGTGTCGACGCGACCGCACGGGTGGGACCCGGATGCACCGGTGCTGGCCGGGCGTGCCGTTCCCCTCGTCTACCGCAACCACATCGCGGCGCGGCGCGGCGAGTTCCGGGTCGTCGTCGACGACTCCCGTGACCCCAACGCCGAGACGATGGTCGAGGTGTGCGGCAGCGGTGTGAGCGCCTCCGGACACTGTGTGCTGCACACGATCCTGCGTCCGCACACCGGGCGGATGCACCAGTTGCGGGTGCATCTGGCGGCGCTCGGCGTCGGGATTCTGGGAGATCGTTTGTATCCCGACCTGCTACCCGAGGCGCCGGACGATCATTCCCTCCCGCTGCAATTACTCGCGCGGGAACTGGAATTCACCGATCCGCTGTCGGGGATGCCGCGAAGGTTCGCCACTCGCCGGACGTTGAGCGAGGCGCCTGCGGCAGCGCGCTGAGCGTGGACATCCGCCACCCGATCGGGTCCTGGTGCTTGCCCTGCGTGTCATCGGGACGAGCCCGCCGCCCCGAGTAAACAAACCATTCGGCCTGTTTTCTGGTAGCGTCGGGGCCGTCATGGTGGTCACATGACGACGCGGACGTCTCAGGCACACGAGGCGATTCACGCGAGGGGTGGAGTGCAGGTGCTTCCCGAGCTGCTGGTTGGGCGGCACCTGTACTCGACATCACCGATGGGCCGGGCTACGAACGCAGGTCTACTTACCCGCCGTTTCCCGCGTGCGGAGGTCCTTGCGGAGGATTTTGCCTGCGGCGGACTTGGGGACGAGGTCGATGAACTCGACCCTGCGGACCTTCTTGTGCGGGGAGACCCGGTCGGCGACGAACGCGATCACCGCCGCCTCGTCCAGATCCTCGGCACCCGGTTGGGCGACGACGAACGCCTTCGGCACCTCCTCACCCTCGTCGTCGAGGACCCCGATGACGGCAGCGTCGGCGATCTGCGGATGCGTCAGCAACAACGCCTCCAGTTCGGCGGGCGGCACCTGATACCCCTTGTACTTGATCAGCTCCTTCATCCGGTCCACGATCGTCACCACCCCCTCCGCGTCGACGGTCGCGATGTCCCCGGTGTGCAGGAACCCGTCCGCATCCAAGGTTTCCGCGGTCGCCGCCTCGTTGCCCAGGTACCCGGCCATGATGTTCGGACCCTTGCACCACAACTCCCCCGGCGCACTGACCCCCACGGCCGGGTAGTCGACCTCCTGCCCGGTCGCGGGGTCGACCAGCTTGCATTCCATGTTCGCGATCGTCGGGCCGACCGAGTCCAGGGCGATGTCGTCGCGGTCGAACGGGATCGCGTGCGAGACCGGACTCATCTCCGACATCCCGTACCCCTGCCGCACCCGGCACCCGAGCCGGGTCGCGACGGCCTTACCCAGTTCCTGATCCAGCGGGGCGGCACCGGAGAACACCGAATGCACACTCGACAGGTCGTAGTCGTCGACCAGCGGATGCTTGGCCAACGCCACCGCGACCGGCGGGGCGATGAACACATACGTGCACCGCTGCCCGGACACGATCGACAGGAACTCGACCAGGTCGAACTTCGGCATCGTCACCAGCGCGGCCCGGTTGAACAGGGCCGCGTTGAGCAGCACCGTCATCCCGTAGATGTGGAAGAACGGCAACACCGCCAACAGCCGGTCGTCGGCGCCGATGCCCATCCGCGGGTCGATCTGACACACGTTCGCGACCAGGTTGCGGTGGGTGAGCATCACCCCCTTCGGCCGGCCGGTGGTCCCCGACGAATACGGCAGCACCGCCAGCTGGGTGGCCGGGTCGAACGACACCTCCGGCGCCGGATGCCCCTCGGTCAGCAGATCCGTCAGCGACGGGTGCCCGTCGGCGCCGTCGAGGACGATCACGTTCCCGGTGGGGATCCCGACCCGCGCCGCCGCCGCCGTCGCTTGCGGCAGCAGGCCGGAGACGGTGAACAGGAACTTCGCGTGCGAGTCGGTGAGCTGTTTGGCGATGTCCTCGGCGGTGTAGAGGGCGTTGATCGTGGTGGCGACGCCGCCGGCGCGCAGGATGCCGTGGAACACCGCGGCGAAAGCGGGCACGTTCGGTGAGTGCAGGGCCACCACCTCACCGACCGCGAGACCGCGGGCCGCGAGCGCCCCGGCGACCCCGTCGATCTGCGTGATCAGGGTGCGGTAGCTGGTGACCGCACCCGAGGCACCGTCGACCAACGCGGGCCGCTCCCCGTCCGCCGGGTCGAGGTGACCGAACAGGAAATCGTAGACACTGCGGTTCGGGATCTCGACGTCCGGAAACGGGCTCTTGAAGCTCACGTGGGTCACTCCCTCGAAGATTGCGGCGGGCTCCCGCGCGCGAACCGCGGCGAGCCTCGTGGGTCGTCCGGGCAACCATAGGCCGTGACAGCCGTCACTTCATCGTGGTGCGACACCGAAGATGTTTGTGGTCAGCCCACAGTCCCCTGGTGGGAATGTGTCGAAGGTCCGAATTCGGGCTGTAGCCTGGCCACAGCGGGCGGACAGTATCGGAGGTCGTGGGAATGACCACAGCACACGGCGCGACGCGGCCGTTCGACAACGCGGCGATCGATCTCGCGAAATGGGTGCACGACCGCCATCCGGACATCGCGCGAGCCGCCACCGACGCGATCTGGGCGGAACTGCCGTCCTACCGCGCCACCGGACTGTACGACGATGTGGTCGCCCACGTCACCGCCGTCTTCGGAGTGTTCACGACCAGCGTCATCGAACAACGGAATCCACGCCTCGACGATTTCGCGTTCACGTCCGGGCACGCCTCGGAGCGCGTCGCGCACGGCATCTCCCTGATCGACTTCCTTCACGCGTTCCGCATCGGGCAGATCGTCCTCTGGTCGTATGTTCTCGAGTTCGTCCGATCGACGGAGGGCCAGCGGGAAACGGCACTGAGCCTGGTCGAGCACCTCATGCGCACGATCGAGGCGGGCTGCTCCGCCGCCGCGACCACCTACCTCCAGGCGCAGCAATATCTGGTGGCCGACCAGGAGCGCATCGCCCTCGACTGTCTCGAGGATCTGCTCGCGGGGAACGCGCCCGCCGTACCGGTCCGAGTGGAGGCGATGCGCCGGGCCGGTCTGGGGGACGGCGCCGGGTTCGTCGTCCTCGTCTGCCGGGCAGGCTCGGAGGCGGACGGCGCGGATCCGATCCTCGACGCACGCCGGGTGCTCTCCCGGCACCTGTCGGGGATGTTGGTGCCGTGGCGGCAGGAACTCGTCGGACTCGTCCCGCTCGAACGACTCGGCCCCGGTGCCCTGTCGCAGAAGGTCGCTCGCGCAGCTGCCGAGTTCGGGACGACCCGCACCACGGCGTCGATCGGTATCAGCTCGGCGCACCGCGGGTTCGACCAGACGCCCGAAGCGTTGCTGGAGGCTCAGGTCGCCTGCGACCACCTGGGCGGCCGGCCCGAAGTCCAGGTCTTCGACGATCTCTCGCCGCTGGACTACCTGGTGCGGCGCGCGGACCCGACCGCGCCCCGACTCGTCGAGCCCCAGTTGCGTGCGTTCATCGCCGAAGATCTGTCGGCGGGTGCGATCTACATCGAGACGCTGACGGCGTACGTCGCCCACGACATGAACGCGAAGGAGGCCGCCTCCGCGCTACAGATTCACGTGAACACGATGTACTACCGGTTGGGTCGGATCGCCGAGCGCACCGGTAAGGACCTTCGTCGGGTGGAAGACGTCGTCAATCTCCTTCTCGCGGTGCGGATCGCGTCGACGGAGCCGCGCTGAGCGGTGCGGCCGCGATGCGAGATCAGGGGACGCGCAGGATCAGGGCGTCGCCCTGCCCGCCTCCGCCGCAGAGGGCGACTGCGCCGGTGCCGCCGCCGCGGCGCTGCAATTCGAGCGCGAGGTGCAGCGTGATGCGGGCGCCGGACATTCCGATGGGGTGCCCGAGGGCGATGGCGCCGCCGTTGACGTTGACCCGGTCGGGGTCGACGCCGAGTTCGCGGGTGGACGCGATCCCGACCGCGGCGAATGCCTCGTTGATCTCGATCAGATCCAACGTGGTCGGTGAGATACCCGCTTTCTCACAGGCTTTCGCGATCGCTCCGGACGGCTGGAACTGCAGTCCCGAATCCGGTCCGGCGACCATGCCGTGTTCGCCGATCTCGGCCAGCCAGGTCAGGCCCTCCGCCTCGGCGCGTTCCTTGCTCATCACCACCACGGCGCAGGCGCCGTCGTTGATGGTCGATGCGTTGCCCGCGGTGACGGTGCCGTCCTTGCGGAATGCGCCGCGCAGCCGCGCCAGGGTTTCGGCGGTGGTGTCCGGCCGGATGCCTTCGTCGCGGCGCAGCCAGGTGCTCTCACCCTTGCGGGCGGGGATCTCGACGGGGACGACCTCGTCGTCGAAGACTCCGCTGTCCCACGCCTTCGCGGCGAGCTGGTGCGACCGGGCGGCGAACGCGTCCTGGTCTTCGCGGGCGATGAAATCCCTGTCGTTGCCGGCCTCGGTGAGCAGTCCCATCGGCTGGTCGGTGAATGCGTCGTGCAATCCGTCGAGGGCCATGTGGTCGACGAGCGTGACGTCGCCGTATTTGAACCCGCCGCGTGAACCGGGCAGCAGGTGCGGCGCCTGGCTCATCGACTCCATGCCGCCGGCGACGATCACGTCGAACGCGCCGGACCGGATGAACTGGTCGGCGAGGATGATCGATTCGACCCCGGACAGGCACACCTTGTTGATGTTGAGCGACGGCGTGCTCATCGGGATGCCGGCCTTCGCGGCCGCCTGCCGAGCGGGCATCTGCCCGGCGCCGGCGGTGAGGACCTGTCCCATGATGACGTACTGGACCCGGTCCGGGGCGACACCGGCCTTGCCGAGCGCCCCCTCGATGGCGAGGGCGCCGAGGTCGGCGCCGGAGAATCCGGCGAGTGAGCCCTGTAGCCGGCCGATCGGGGTGCGGGCGCCGGCGACGATCACGGAGGTGGTCATGTGCGGAAAGGCCTTTCGGGGGTGGGTTCGTCAGTTCGCGGCGAGGGTGCGGCTGATGACCAGTCGCTGAATCTGGTTGGTGCCCTCGAAGATCTGGGTGATCTTCGCTTCACGCATGTACCGCTCGACGCGGAAATCACGGGTGTAGCCGTAGCCGCCGAGAACCTGGACGGCGTCGGTGGTGACCTTCATGGCGGCGTCGGTGGCGACGAGCTTGGCGACGGACGCGTTGCGGGAGTACGGAAGGCCGGCGTCGCGGCGGCGGGCGGCGTCGATGTACGTGGCGCGCGCGGAGTCGACGGCGGCGGCCATGTCGGCGAGCAGGAACCCGAGGCCCTGGTGGTCGATGATCTTCTTGCCGAATGCGGTCCGTTCCTGGGCGTAGGCCACGGCCTCGTCGAGGGCCGCCTGCGCGAGGCCGACGGCGACGGCCGCGATGCCCAGCCGACCGGAATCCAGTGCGCTGAACGCGATCTGCAGTCCCTGTCCCTCCGCGCCGATGCGCCGCTCCGCGGGCACGAAGGCGTCGTCGTAGTGCGCGGACGTGGTCGGCACGGCGTGCAGGCCCATCTTCTCCTCGGGCTTGCCGAACGTCAGTCCCTCGGTGTCCTTCGGGACGAGGAAGCAGGAGATGCCCTTCGAGCCCTCACCGGTGCGGGCGAAGAGATTGTAGAAATCGGCGATGCCGCCGTGCGTGATCCAGGCCTTCGCACCGTTGACGACGTACCCGCCGTCGGTCGCGGCGGCCTTGCAGGCCAGTGCGGCGGCGTCGGATCCGGCCTGCGGCTCGGACAGACTGTAGGCGCCGACGGTGTTGCCGCCGAGCATGTCCGGGAGCCACCGCTGCTTCTGCTCGTCCGTGCCGAATGCCATCAGCGGGTGGCAGGCGAGGCTGTGGACGCTGACCGCCACCGCGACGGCGGCCCAGCGGGCGGCGATCTCTTCGAGCACCTGCAGGTACACCTCGTACGGCTGCGAGCCGCCGCCCCACTCCTCGGGGTACGGCAGGCTCAGCAGTCCGGCCTCGCCGAGGGTGGCGAACACGCCCTCGGGGTAGGTCTCCGACTTCTCGTGCTCGTCGACGATCGGCGTCAGGACCTTGTCGGCGACGTCGCGCGTGAGCTGGATCAGGTCACGGGCTTCGTCAGTAGGCAGCAAACGATCGACGGCCACGGTGTCTCCTCGAGAAGGCTACGGAAAGCAGTACTGGATTACGGCCCAGAGTACTGATTGCGAAATAGTACTGCAAGGCACCTCCCAGTACTATTTCTGTCATGGAGCAGCCCACCCGATCCGGTTTCGCCACCCGACGGCGCACCCAGCTCTTCGACGCCCTCGTCGACCTGTTCCTGGTCGAGGGGTTCGCACACCTGACCCTCGACGAGATCGCGAACCGGCTGCGCTGCTCGAAGTCGACGCTGTACACCCTCGCCGGCAGCAAGGAGCAGCTGGTCCGGGCCGCCACGGTGCACTTCTTCCGCCGCGCGACCGAGGACGTCGAGTCGCGCATCCAGCCGATCGGCGGGGCCCGCGAGCGGATCACCGCGTACCTGTCTGCCGTCGGCAACGCCCTCGCGGCCGCATCCGACCAGTTCATGGCCGACCTCGACGCCTTCCCCCCGGCGCGGGAGGTCTACGAACGGAACACGCAGTTCGCGGCCGGTCGGGTCCAGGAGTTGATCACCGAGGGCGTCGCCGCCGGCGACTTCCGCGACGTGCACGCCGCGTTCGCCGCCGACCTCGCCGCCACCATGATGGTCCGCATCCAGCAACGCGGGGTCCGCGACAGCACCGGCCTCGACGACGCGCACGCGTACGCCGAACTCGCCGCCATCCTCACGGGCGGAATCAGCGCCTGAGCCGGGTCAGCGGGTTCGCGCGCCGAGTAGGTCCGCCGTTCTCCGCAACCGCATGAGCACCTGCAGGTCGAGTGCCTTGTCGGGGTCGCGCCAGTCCGTTCCGAGGAGGCGATCGATCGCGTCGAGGCGTTGGTACAGGGTGTTGACGTGGACGCCGAGGCTCGCCGCGGTCGCCGAGTGATGGCGGCCGTGTGCCAGATACTCCGACAGTGTTTCCAGCAGCGGCACTCCGCGCGTGGACTGCTCCGCCATCAACGGTCCCAGCTGGGCCTCGGTCAGCTCGTCGAGGTGCTCACGCGCCAGGTGGCTCAGCAGGATCCGGTAGATACCCAGACCGCGCGCGGAGGAGACCTCCCCCGAGCGTCCGAGGGTGTCGAGGACGTCGACGGTCTGCTGCGCTTCGACGTACGCGCGTGCGAGCGCCTTCGCACCGCGCGCGGGTTCCGCGATACCGATCGTCGCGTCGAGTCGCGCGGAGGCGAACACCGCCTGCACTGACGCGGAGTCCGTGGCGGGTACGACGGCCAGTGCGCGGGAGCCGTGTTCCGCCGCAACGGATCCCGACGGGAGCGGCACGTTTTCGAGGGCGGTGCGAATGGACGTGTCCGGCCCGGCGGCGATCGCCACCGCGATGCAGTACGTCGTGTCGGGAGTCAGACCGGCCAACCGCAGTTGCCTGCGTTCGTCCTGCTCGGCGGCGGGATGCGTCAGCAGGTCGACGAGAAACGCGTCCCGTGCGCGACGCGTCGCCTCACCGGCCGCACGTTCCCCGGCGAGCGACAGTGCGATCGCCGGTGCCGCGCGTTCGAGCAGCAGACGCGTGGTCGGCTGCTCCGCTCCCAGGGACAGCAGCGCGCCCAGCATCTCCCCGGCCGCCGCGACGCGTTGCGCCAGCACCCCGTGTCGGGCGACGTGGTCCTTCCCGCCTGCGCGCAATTCGCGGACCGCCGCCGCCACGTCGTCCGCGTGCGACATCAGTTCCGCCGGTAACGCAGACTCGTCCAGCACGAAATATGCCGGTTGCCGGGAGAGTTGCGCGACCTCCCGCACCAGGCGCTGCACTCCCGCGCCGAGCAGCACCACCTGGGTCAGCGTCCGGTCCCACTGCAGAATCTGTTCGAGTTCGTTCGTGCGCTGCGACAATTCGGCGTTCACCGCCTCGAGCCGCGCGACGGTGTCTCGGTCGCGTTCCAGCGAGCGCACGTTCTCGATCGCGATCGCCGCATGCGCCGCCAGCGCCGACAACAGCGCGATCTCGGATTCGGTGAACGCCCGCTCCTGACGCTTGCACGCGAACAACGCACCGATGACGCGGTCGGCGACACGGAGAGGAACCCCGAGCAGGCCGCGCATGTTCTCCGACCGCGCCGCGCTGTCGGCTCCCGTCATGTGCCGGAAGGCCGGTTCGCTCTGATAGTCGGGGGTCCACTCCGGTGCGGACCGGCGGACGATCAGGCCCACGAGTCCCTCGTCCAGTGCCAGCCGGATGCCGACGAGGTTCGGGGTCAGTGCCCCGCTGGTGACCTCGATGACGAATTCCTCGTCGTAGACCGATCCCATGTAGGCGAGGTCCACACCGAGCAGTTGCCGCGCCTGGTCGACCACCTCCTGCAGCAGCACCCGGTCGTCGCGGACCGTGGTCAGCCGGACAGCGATGTCGTTGAGCGCCGCCAGTTCCCTGCTGCGCTGCCGACGCTGGTCGAGCTGGGCGCGCAGCCGTAGCGCGGCGTTGGCCTCCCGTTCGACCGTCGCCCGCTCGGACGGGTCGGAGCCGTCGATCAGCGTGCGCCGGAGGGTCTCGAGTTCGTCGAGGGGTGCGTCGTCGAGCAGCAGTTCCATCCAGCCGCGATCGGCAGTGCTCACTGGTGTCTCCATCCATGGATTCCTGGATTCGATAGATGGAATCTACATTGGCCGAGATTCAGATCACAGCTACGTTTGAACCATCACCGTCTCCCCCAAAGGACTGGTTCTCGTCATGTTGATCGATGCTCTGTTGGCAGCCCTTCCGGCGGATCGTGTCGTGCGCGACCCCGACGTCGTCGCCCGGTATCAGCACGACGAGGCGGAGTGGGCCCCGTACGCCGCGCCGCTCGCCGTCGTCCGGCCCCGGACTGCGCTCGAAGTCCAGGCTGTCGTGCGTGCATGCCTCGAGCACGGCACCGCCGTCGTCACGCGGGGCGCCGGCACCGGCCTGTCGGGCGGGGCGAACGCGACCGACGGCTGCGTCGTCCTCGCGCTCGAGGGCATGAACGCGATCACGGAGATCGATCCGCTCGAGCGGTACGCCGTCGTCGAACCCGGCGTGGTGAACGATCATCTGCGGGCCGCGTGCGCCGAACACGGACTCTGGTATCCGCCGGACCCGGCCAGCGCGCCGTGGTCGACGATCGGAGGGAACGTCGCCACCAACGCGGGCGGACTGTGCTGCGTCAAGTACGGCGTCACCCGTGACTACGTGCTCGGCATGCAGATCGTCACCGGCACCGGTGAACTCGTGCGCCTCGGACGCAAGACCGCGAAGGGGGTGGCCGGCTACGACCTGGCGGGTCTGATGGTCGGGTCCGAAGGAACGCTCGGCGTCATCACCGAAATCACGGTCAAGTTGCGCCCGCTGCAGGACCCGGAGCGCACGGTGGCCGGCTACTTCGACTCCATCGTCGACGCGGGCCGCGCCGTCAGCGCGGTGGCCGCGGCGGGACTCACCCCGTCGGCGCTCGAATTGGTGGACAAGCAGTGCCTCATCGCCGTCGACGCGTGGAAGAAGATGGGACTGTCGGTGGAGGCGAACGTCGTCCTCCTCGGCCGCATCGACACCGCGGGCGTCATCGGCGACGAGGAGGCCGAGAAGATGCTGTCGTGCTTCGACGAGGCCGGAGCCACGTGGTCTGCCGTGTCCACCGACCAGGAGGAGGCGGATGCGTTGTTCGCGGCACGCCGCCTGGCCTACCCGGCGATGGAGCGGCTCGGACCGGTCCTCACCGAAGACGTGTGCGTACCGAAACGGGCTGTCCCCGAGATGCTTGCACGCATCGAACAGATCGGCATCGCGCACGACACCACGATCGCCAACATCGCCCACGCCGGCGACGGAAACCTGCACCCGCTGCTCATCACACCCCGCGACGACGAGCCCGCCCGCGCCCGCGCGCAGGCCGCGTTCGCGGAGATCATCGACGCCGCACTCGAACTCGGTGGCACCGTCACCGGCGAACACGGTGTCGGTCTGCTGAAGATGGAAGGTCTTGCCCAGGAACTCGATCCGGTCGTGCTGGACATGCACCGATCGGTGAAGAACGCCCTCGACCCGCACGGAATCCTGAACCCCGGGAAGGTAGTGCGCTTCGCGCCCGTGAGTACTTGTTAACCGCGGGCGGTTAACAAGTACTCACAGGGGGTGTGTCCACCTCCGCCCGCGCGGGGAGTGGATGTCGTAGACACCGGGGCCGAACCCGACGGCGTTCAGGTCGCCCAGGGCCTCCATGTGCGAGGGGGCCGCCTCGATCGACGTCACATCCGCGTCCAGGTTCGCGATGGCGTCGATGACCTCACCGACCTCCGAGTAGCACAGGTGGGTGTGGATCTGTGTCGAGTCCGCGACCCCCGAGGTCGCGAGCCGGAACGCCCCCACCGACCAGTCCAGGTAGGCGGTCTGCTCGGCCGCCCGCAGCGGCAGGAGTTCGCGCAGTGCGGGTTCGTCGACCTGGACGATCCGGATCCCGGCACCCTGCAGGTCGACCGTCTCGTCGCGGATGGCGAGGGCCACCTGGTTCGCCGAGTCCGCCAGCGGCTGGTCGTCGCGCACGAACGACCACGCCAGAATGGTCACCGGACCGGTCAGCATGCCCTTGACCGGGCGCTGGGTGAGGGACTGCGCATAGGTGATCCAGTCGACGGTCATCGGGTTCGGGCGGCGCACGTCGCCGTAGAGGATCGGCGGACGGACGCACCGGGACCCGTACGACTGCACCCACCCGTTCTCGGTGGCGAAGAGCCCGTCCAACTGCTCGGCGAAGTACTGCACCATGTCGTTGCGTTCCGGCTCGCCGTGCACGAGGACGTCGAGGCCCAGTGTCTCCTGCAGCGCCACGACATCGGCGATCTCGGCGCGGTGGACCGTCGGGCACGGCATGCCCGACACAGTCGGCAGGTCTTCGGGGCTCCTCGCGATCGTGCCGGGCGAACCAGCTGCACCGGTCAGCACAGGGGACGACCCGAACGCTCGGCTGAGGATCCCTCCATTCATCCGGGCGTCGCATGTGTGGTTTCTCCATGGTTTCGAGCTGATCCGGCTCATACAGTGGTCCACGTCACTCGCCCGGTCGGGCGCGCCCACTCTTCAGGAAGCCGAGACATTCATGTCGTCTGTACTGCAGAAACCCGAGATCGAGGCGAGGGTGGTCCGGAAGGTCGCCCTGCGGCTCATTCCGTTCCTCGGCCTGGCCTATTTCGTCAACTACCTCGACCGAACCAATATCGGGTTGGCGAAGTTGACCATGAGCGCGGAACTCGGCCTCACCGAGACGATGTTCGGCCTGGCCTCCGGGCTGTTCTTCATCGGGTATCTCCTGTTCGAGGTGCCGAGCAATCTCGCGCTGCACAGGTTCGGGGCACGCCGCTGGATCGCCCGGATCATGCTCACGTGGGGGATCATCGCGGCGGCCATGGCCTTCGTGCCCAATGTCGGATCGCTGTACGGGCTGCGCATGCTGCTGGGTATCGCCGAGGCCGGCTTCTTCCCCGGAGTCCTGCTCTACCTGACCCTGTGGTTCCCCCGCGCCTACCGGGTCCGGCTGATGGGCCTGTTCCTTCTCGCGCTCCCGGTGTCGTCGGCGCTCGGGGCACCGTTGTCGAGCGCCATCATCCAGTACTGGGACGGCCTGTTCGGACTGTCCGGCTGGCGCGTGATGTTCCTGATCGAGGGGATACCCGCCGTCCTGCTCGCGGTGGTCACCTGGTTCTACCTCACGGACCGGCCGTCGCAGGCCACGTGGCTGGACGAGGATGAAAAGGTGTGGCTCACTCGCGAACTCGAATCCGAGGCCTCGGAATCCGGTTCCCACGGGTCGGTGCGACGGGCACTGATGGATTCCCGCGTGTGGATGCTGGGCCTCGTCTACTTCGGGATCACCTACGGCCTGTACTCGCTCAGTTTCTTCCTGCCCAGCATCGTCGCCGGTTTCAAGAAGACGTTCGCCACCGACTTCTCGCTGTTCACCACCGGGTTGATCGTCGCGGTTCCGTTCGCGGTCGGCGCCGTGGCAATGGTGTTGTGGAGCAGGCACTCCGACCGGACGGGTGAGCGGATCTGGCACGTCGCCGTTCCCACCCTGATCGGAGCCGTCTCGATCCCGGTCGCCCTGTACATGCAGTCGCCGCTCACGACGATGATCGCGGTCACCGTCAACGCGGTCGGTGTGTTCTGCGCACTGCCCGTGTTCTGGTACCTGCCCAGCACATTCCTGACCGGTGCCGGCGCCGCGGCAGGCATCGCCGTCGTCAACTCGGTGGGCAATCTGAGCGGTTTCGGGGCCCCGTACGTCACCGGGTGGCTGTTCGACGCCACCGGGAACTCGCGCGCCGGCCTGTGGGTCGTGGGGGCGGTCATGCTCGTCGCCGTGATGCTGGTACTCGTGCTCAGAACCCGGGTAGGGGCCACGCGCAGTACCGAAGACGCCGCAACCCGCGCGGTTGCCGCGCGTCACTGAATGGCCCCGGGTCAGTGCTCCTCGGCGATCCGCTCGAGCAGTGGGCGGGTCCGGTAGGGGATGGCGTCGCGCATGGCGACGGACACCGTGGTGCGCTCGATCCCGGGCACGGCAAGAATGAGGCCTGCGACGCGGTACAGGTCGTCGGCATCGACGGCGACCACGCCGATGTGCAGGTCAGCCGCTCCCGAGATGCCGACGACCTCGACCACCTCGGCGATGTCGCGCAGGTGGTCGATGACGTCCTCGAGGCGGTGCTGGTCGACCACCGCGGTGACGAACGCCTGCAAGGGGTACCCCAGGTCGCGGGGTGACACGCAGCGGTCGACGGGTGCGAGCACGCGCTGCTCCTCCCAGCGAGACATCCGCGCCTGCACGGTATTCCGTGCCATCCCCAGCAGAGTCGCCAATTGGACGCCGGTGGCGCGGGGAGCGTCGCACAGGGCGAGCAGCAGGCGGGCATCGGTTCGATCGAGTCTCGTCATGGAGCGCAGTATCCCACATACTCCGTGTCGAGAGTTGGGCATTTTGCTTGAAATTATGTAACACACCTGCGCACGCTGGGTTCCGATGCTTGTATGAGTGCATCATTATGACCGAAACGGTCGCACATGGGCGGCACCGAGGTGGACCGGTGTGGCGAAGGTGTTGCGGTGCCCGCCGTCGATGAGGCAGCGAGCGGCCACTCGTTGCCACCGCGCGTAGTGGGGTGCGCTGCGGTGGACGACGGTGAAGGCGTCCTCGTCGGTGTAGACCTCGTAGAGGTGGAACCGCGTCGGGATGATGTTGTCGCGGTGCACGTCGAAGATCAGGCATCCGGGTTCGTCGCGCAGGGAGGCGCGGGCATTGTCGGTGATGCCGTCGATGAAGTCGTCGACGTGATCGGGGCGAACGTCGAGGGTGACGAGCACGGTGTAGCTCATCGGCCGTCCGATCCGAGGGCGGGGACGCCGACCGAGCGGGCGAGGTCGGCGAGCGCGGAGACGGTCCGGTGCGGGAGGGAGATGCGCCCGGCTGCCTCGGCGACCGCCCGGTTCTCGATCTCTCCGGGAACGTAGATCTCGGTTCCGGCCGCAGCGGGTGAGGATTTGACGGTGTCGATCAGATCGTCCATCCGCTCGCCGAATCGGCGGCGCGGCATGATCGCGTCGATGGACAGTGCGATGGCGAGATGGCCGCAGCCGCTGCGCTTGTCGGGGACGTAGGGGCCCACGACGTCGTCGGCGTAGGAGCTGCCGGTGAGGACTCCGGAGATCACATCCATCATGAAGGAGATCGCGTAACCCTTGTGTCCGGCCATCGGCAGGATCAGCCCGTCGATCGCGGCCCGGGGGTCGGTGGTGGGCAGGCCGTCGGTGTCGATCGCCCAACCCTCGGGAAGTTGCTGTCCACGTTCTCGTGCCGCGTAGACCTTGCCGCGGGCGACACCGGTGTTGGCGATGTCGAGGACGATCGCACCGTGGGATCCGCTGGGCACTGCAATCGACCAGGGGTTGGCGCCGACCATCTTGGTGCGACCTCCCCAGGGGGCCATGGCGGGACTGCCGTTGGTGGTGAGGATGCCGACACATCCGCGATCGGCGAGTGTGCGGGTCCAGTACGCGGCGGTCCCGAAGTGGTTGCTGTTGCGGACGGCGACCGCGCCGATGCCGTGGATCTCGGCTGCGTCACCGGCGTGGGTGATCGCCGCGTCGGTGACGGCCTGGCCGATGCCGTCCCGGCCGTCGAGGACGGTCACCGCCCCGTAGCGGCTGACCACCCGCGGACTGGTCACGGGGTTCATGACGCCCGACCGCAGGCGCGCGACGTACCAGGACAGCCGGAGCAGTCCGTGGGACGGGTGGCCCCACATGTCGGCGGTGACGAGGGAATCGGCGACCAGGCGTGCGTCGCGTTCGGGTACGCCGACGGCCTCGAGGATCGAGGTGGCGTGGTCGGCGACGGTTCCGGCGCCCAACTGCATCGTGGTGGTGTCAGTGTCATTGGTGGGCACTGTCATTGATGGATTTCTCTCAGTCGGGCCACCTCGTCCGCGGAGACCGGCGAGGTCTCGTGCCCGTGCAGCAGCAGGTGCAGCTTCGCGGTCTCTTCGAGTTCTTCGAGTGCGTCGGCGGCGGAGGCGAGGTCCGTGCCGGCGACGACGGGACCGTGGTTGGCGAGTAGGAGTGCGTGGTGGTCGGCGGCGAGGGATTCGGCGAGCGGTCCGAGCCGGTTGTCGCCGGGGGCGTGATACGGCAGGAGCGGCAATACACCCACCCGCATGGCGTAGTACGCGGTCAGTGGTGGGATCGCGTTGTGCGGGTTGGTATCTCGCATGCAGGAGACGGCAACGGAGTGGGTGCTGTGGGTGTGCACGACTGCCCGGGCTTCCGGGCGTGCCCGGTACATCGCCAGATGCAGGAACGCCTCTTTCGTCGGTTTCGGGCCGTGGAGGTGCCGCCCGTCGATGCTGACGCGGGAGAGGGCTTCCGGGTCGAGTTGTCCCAAACTCACCCCGGTCGGGGTCATCAGCACGGTGCCGTCGTGGTCGACGGCGCTGAGGTTGCCGGTGCGGCCGAAGGTGAGGCTGCGACTGAAGAAGGAGTCGCCGAGAGCGACGATCTGGTCGGCGATGCTCATTCGGCCGGTCCCGGCAGTGCGGCGCGCACCAGCAGGTCGGGGGTGCCGAAGTTGCCGGACTTGAGGAGCAGCGCGACCGGCTCGTCGGTGCCGAGCGTCGTGCACCACGGGACGCCGCGATCCATCTCCGCGTCGACACGCACGGCGGTGACACCGAGCGCGTCGACCACGGCGCCCGAGGTTTCGCCGCCTGCGACGACGAGCCGGCGGGCACCGGCGGTGACGGCGGCCCGGGCGAGGGCCCCCATCAGTGTCTCGAGCGCAGCGGCCGTCTGCGGATCGGCCGGCCCTCGGTCCTCCGCCGGGGCGGAGGAGTAGATCAGAATCGGGTCGTCGCCGAGATGCGCGGTGAGCCACGCGTGCGCGGCGGGCAGCAGTTCGGCCACGTCGTCGACGGCGCGGGGGTCGAGGCGGTAGGAGGCGAATTTCTCGCGGGCGAGAGCGACCTGGCCGAGGGTGGCCTGGGAGCAGCTGCCTGCGAACAGGACGGTGGGGCCCGTCGATATGGGGTGGGGGTCCGTGTCGGTGCGGGCGGCCCTGGGTGTGATGCGCCCGATGGCACCGGCGAGACCGGCCGACCCGGTGACGATCGGCAGGGCCCGGGTGGCGGTGGCGATCGTGTCGAGGTCGGATTCGTCGACGGCGTCGACGACCACGTGCCGCACCCCCTCGGCCGCGAGTTCGGTGATCCGGTCCGCGACGGCGTCCGCACCCTGGTGAACGATCTGCAGCGGAACGAGGCCCACTGGGTGCGCGGTCTGCCGTTGCAGCACACGAATCAGGTCGGGGTCGGTCATCGGGGTGAGCGGATGGTGGCGCATCGACGATTCGGACAGCAAGCGGTCGTGCACGAACAGGTGCCCCTGGTAGAGGGTGCGTCCGTGTTCGGGGGCGGCCGGACAGACGACGGTCACTCCGGCGGACTGTCCGTCGAGGAGGGCGTCGGTGACCGGCCCGATGTTGCCGTCGTCGGTGGAGTCGAACGTCGAGCAGTACTTGAAATAGATCTGACTCGTGTCGCGATCGTGCAGCCACCGCTGCGCGGACAGCGACATGTCGACGGCCCGCGGCGGCGGCAGCGAGCGGGTTTTGAGTGCGATCACCGCTGCCTCGGCTCCGCCGAGACTCGTGTGCGGATCGGGTGGGCCGAACAGCAGGACGGTGTGCAGTCCGCCCCGGCGCAGCGCGGCGGCGACGTCGGTGCCGCCGGTGTAGTCGTCGGCGATGCAGCCGATGATCGGTGTGGTCATGATGCGCTCTCCAATCGTTCCCGGACCGCGCGCGCCGCCAGGTGCGGCGGGCTGACCACCAGCAGGCCGGTCCGCTCGGCGAGCCCGTCCGCGGCCGGACTGAGTGAGTACTGGGCGATGCACAGGGTGTCGACGTCTCGTCCGTCGAGGTCGGCGGCGAGCGTGTCGACGAGCTGGTTCAGGTCACCGGCCGCGGCCGCGGCCGCCGCACCGGTGCTGAAGATCGGGACGATCTGGGTGTCCGCGTGCTGGGCGTCGAGGTGGATGCGCAGCCGTGTGGCGGAGTCGACGGCCGCCGCTTCCAGGGAGGCCAGTACCGCCACCGTGCGGGGTCGAGTGCGCGCGAGGTGGTTCATCATGTCCAGATCGGATGCGAACACCGGTGTGGTCCATATTTTTTCGGCCACCGCGACGGTGTCGCCGTACATGGAGCAGGCCATCAGCGCGGCATCGGCGCCGCCGTCGATGCCGTGCTGAATCAGGTCGAGCATCCTGCGCCGCAGAGGTGGGGTGACGGTGCCCAGTCGGTCGGCGTCCGCACCGAGACGATCGTCGAGCAGATTCCACAGTCGAGCCTGCGGCAGTTCGCGGACGAACGCCGCGGTGGTCGGGGCGATGGATGCGGTCGTCGAATGGACGACGGCGATCATCGGGTGTGCGGTCACGGTCTGTTCCTCACCTCGTGGTGCCGGCCCGAAGGACTCAGCTGCCGCTGATGGACTTCGCGACGGCGCTGCCGAAATCGCTGGTGCCCGCGTGGCCGCCCATGTCCGGGGTGACGGTGCCGCTCGTGACGGTGGCGTTCACGCCGGTTTCGATCAGTTCAGCGGCCTTGATCAGTGCGGCGTCGTTGTGCTTGGCGCCGAGCCACTGCAGCAGCATGCCCGCCGACAGGATCATCGCGATGGGGTTCGCGATGTTGCGGCCGGCGATGTCGGGAGCGGATCCGTGGGAGGCCTGGGCCATGGCGCGGTCGAGGGAGGCATTGATCGACGGCGCGATGCCCAGCGAACCGGCGATTTCCCCGGCGAGATCGGAGAGGATGTCGCCGAACATGTTCTCGGTGACGATGACGTCGAACTTGTCGGCCCGGCGGACCAGGTGCACGGTCATGGCGTCGATGTGGAAGTCGTCGACTTCGACGTCGGGGAACTGCTGACCGACCTCGCGGCAGACGTCGCGGAACAACCCGGTGGTCAGGCGCAGCACGTTGGCCTTGTGGACGATGGTGAGCTTGCCCCGGCGCGCCTGGGCGAGTTCGAACGCGGTGCGCGCGATCTTCTCGACGGCGTCGCGGGTGATGATGCCCATCGCGATGGCGGTGTTCGCGTCCGGCATGAATTCGCCTGTGCCGGCGTAGGTGTTGCGGTCGGCGTAGAAGCCCTGGGTGTTCTCGCGGACGATGACCAGGTCGGTGCCGGGAACGATCGAGCGTGCACCGTCGAACGCTTTCGCGGGGCGAATGTTGGCGAACAGACCGAAGTGCTTGCGGATGGTGCCGCTGGGGTTGAGCTGGGACTTGTACGGCTCCGGGTAAGCGGCGCTGTCGTGCGGTCCGAGCAGCCAGGCGTCGGTGCCGGCGAGGGCGTCGAGGGTCGAGGACGGGGTCGGGCTGCCGTGGGTGTCGATCGCCGATCGGCCCAGCGGTCCGCGGCGACATGCAGCCCGTAGCGGGACAGCACCCGGGCGCGGCGCATGCCCAGTTCC